>JBEEJO010000008.1:0-21770 GCA_041169145.1 Candidatus Parcubacteria bacterium
CGCCGAGCGCGGATCGTTTGCCCCGCCGGAGCGGTTTAACCACAAAAAACTACGCGACACCCTTGCATATTCCGCAAGCCGATGATACTATGTACCGGCATGCGGAAGTACCCGGCACTCTTTCTTTTGGTGATTATCGGAGCGGCGGTCCTCGCCGGCTTTTTTGTGTATCCGAAAAATTTTGGCGAACAATACCGCCCGTGGCGGCTCGGGCTTGACCTTATCGGCGGTTCGCACCTTGTCTATCGCGTTGACCTGTCGCAGGTCGCTTCCGCCGACCGGGAGTCCGTCCTCGGAGGACTTCGCGACGTCATTGAGCGGCGCGTGAATCTCTTCGGCGTCTCCGAACCGCAGATATTCGTGGCGAAAGCGGGGGAGAATTCGGAACTCATTGTTGAGCTTGCCGGCGTCCAGAATATTAAGGATGCCATTAAGCAGATCGGCGAAACGCCGCTTCTTGATTTCCGCGAAGTGGTGCAAGTTGGTACGAGTACGACCTTCACCTATACGAACCTGACAGGCCGCTATATCACGGGCGCGCAGCTTGAATTCGGCGGTGCGGCGGGAACGGCGCCGCAGGTCAGTCTGAAGTTCAATACAGAGGGCGCCGGCATTTTCGAAAAGATAACGGAGGCGAATATCGGGAAGCCGCTCGCAGTATTTCTGGACAATAATCTCATCACAGCGCCAGTCGTGCAGAGCAAGATCAGCGGCGGTGAAGCGGTCATTACGGGCAAGTTCTCTCTGGACGAAGCGAAACAGCTGGTGGAACGATTCAATGCCGGCGCTCTTCCCGCACCCATTACGCTCGTGGACCAGCTTACGGTGAGTCCGACATTGGGCGCCGATTCCCTCCGCGCGGCGATGATCGCCGGAGCGGTCGGCACGGCGCTCGTCGCTGTTTTCATGATCATGTATTACGGCGTCCTCGGCATCTTTGCGGCATTCGCGCTTGCCATTTACATTCTTCTTACGCTTTCCGTATTCAAGCTGGTGCCCGTCACGATGACTCTCGCCGGTGTTGCGGGGTTCATTCTCACGATCGGCATGGCCGTTGACGCGAACATCCTTATTTTCGAACGTATCAAAGAGGAGAAGAAAAAAGGCCTGTCCCAGATGGCTGCGGTTCGCGAAGGATTCGTCCGCGCTTGGCCGTCCATCCGCGACTCCAATACCTCCACCATCATCACCGCGGTCATTCTGTATTTCTTCACCACAAGCTTCCTGCGCGGATTTGCGCTGACGCTTCTCCTCGGCGTCCTCATGAGCCTCTTTAGCGCCATTACCACGACCCGGCTTTTCCTCACCGTATTTCTCAAGGACAACACAAAGCCGCAACCCACAAACCGCTAATCTCCATCCATGCTGAATATTATCGGCAACAAGAACATATTCCTTACCATTTCCGCGGCGCTCATCGCTGTGGCTGTCGGAGCGATCGTTATCTTTGGCTTCCGCGAGGGGATTGATTTCCAGGGCGGCACATTATGGAGCGTTTCTGCGGGGGATTCAGCAGTGACTGCGGAGAACATGGAACAGGCATTCCACGATGATCTTGGGGCGTTGGACGTTCATATCGCGCGCGATGCGGCTGGCGGATTTCTCGTAAAACTTCCGGCCTTGGATGAGGCCCAGCACGCGGCCTACGCAGAGAAACTCACGGCGAAATTCTCGGGATTTGCCGAGCGCAGTTTCCAATCCATCGGCCCGTCCGTCGGAGCGGAGGTTCGCAAGAACGCACTCGTCGCTATCGCGCTTGTGCTCGTCGGCATTTCGCTGTATATCGCGTTCGCGTTCCGAAAGGTGATGCGTCCCGTTTCATCCTGGACATATGGCTGGATAACGCTTGCCACGCTTTTCCACGACGTCGTGATACCTGCGGGTATGCTCGCGGCGCTCGGACGGTATCGGGGGATAGAGATAGACGGCAACTTTGTCGTCGCCCTGCTTGTTGTCATGGGATTTTCCGTGCATGACACCATCGTGGTCTTCGATCGCATTCGGGAGAATATTTTCCATGATCGGGGCAAGAGCCCATTTGCAAAGGTAGTGAACGACAGCGTGAATCAATCCATCGCCCGTTCGGTGAATACGTCGCTCACGCTCATTCTGGTGCTCATCGCCTTGTATGTGGCTGGTCCGGCGACGTTGTCGTTCTTCATTCTGACCCTTCTTGTCGGCGTTACAACCGGCATCTATTCCTCCATTTTCATGGCGAGCCCTCTTCTCGTGGCCTGGCAGCAATTTCGCAGCCGGAAGGCAGGGTAAGGGCAGCGGTTCCGGGTGTCGGCCGGGACCAGGAGGGGGTATGCCGAGGTTCTTGACTATAAAACCAGCATAAGTTATAATAACCCTAATCTAAAACCATGGTCTCAACAGCAAAGGTTTTCGGGCCCTTGTGGGAGGGTCTTTCCGCCAGGCAAAAGGAGGTCCTTACCGGCCGTTTTGGGCTTGAAAAATCAGGCGAACCGCAGACGTTGGCGGCCATTGGGGAGCGGTATGGAGTGACCCGGGAACGGGTACGCCAGATAGAGGCCTCGGCTCTCGCGGATCTTCGGGCGAAGATCGCCAAGGATCCGACGTCGCAGGACATCGTGAGCCGGACCAAGAAGTTCCTCAAAGATATGGGCGGCGTCGCTCCTCGCGAGGCGCTTCTCGCGCACGTCAATACGTTCGTGGACGGCATGAAGGAAAATCACATGAACTTTTTCCTCGAAGCGTCGCGGGCATTCTTTTATCATTCCGAGGATCGGCAGTTCCGTCCGTTCTATTATCTGGACAAAGAGAGCCTGAAAACGGCTTCGGCATTCATTCAGCAATGGGCGAGCCAGCTTCGCACGAAGCGCGCCATCGCGCTCGGCGGCGGGTACCAAGCCGAACTCGCTGCATACGTGAAGAAGAGCGCTGTCCCCGCGGAATATGCGGCGGCGTATCTCGGCATCTCCAAGAAGATCGGCATGAACGCGTACGGCGACATGGGTCTCACCGAGTGGGCGGAGGTCCAGCCGAAGACGGTTCGCGACCGCATCTATCTTGCGTTGAAGAAAGAAGGAAAACCGCTCCACTTCCGCAATATCGCGACGCTTATCAATGAGCGCACAACGAAAGCGAAAATGGCTTCCGCGCCGACGGTGCACAACGAGCTTATTAAGGACGATCGCTTCGTGCTGGTCGGCCGCGGGATGTATGCGCTCGCCGAACACGGGTACGAACCCGGTACGGCTCGCGAGGTCATTCACCGCATCTTGAAAAAACAGGGCCCGCTTCGCCCGCGCGATGTGATGCTTGCGGTGCAGAAGGAGCGATTCTTCAAACAGAATACTATTCTCGTGAATTTGCAGAACAAGCAGCATTTCCGGCGGCAACCCGACGGGACGTACAAGGTGCGCGAAGCATAACGCGAACTTTACGCAAAAGCCCCGATCCCCGGGGCTTTTGCTTTTGTGCCGCATGGCCGGAGTTTCCGGCGGATTTATGATAAAATAAAGGCGTCTGGGGCGCATGCGCGGCCTCGGGTTTTCTATGGAAACCTTCACCTATGTTATCGGTTCACTGTGGACGTTCCTCTGGCCGTTCATCGGTTTTGTCGTTCTTACCAAAATGGCGAGCACGACATGGCTTTTTTGGCGCCAGGAGATGTTCAAGCGAATGGACAACGTGCTTTTCGAGATCAAGATGCCGAGAGAGGTCTTGAAGAATCCCCAGGCGATGGAACAGGTATTCACGGCGGTCTATGCGCTGCGAAACTCGCCGGGAGATATCGGCGAGACGTGGCGGGACGGCGAGATACCGCGTTCGTTCGCGATAGAGATCGTGAGTTTCGGCGGAGAGATCCATTTTTATTTCCGTTGTTATTGGAAATCGGCCCCGCTCATCAAAGCGGCGTTCTTCTCGTATTATCCGGACGTTGAACTTATGCCGCAGGATACGGATTACGTGACGCGCCTGCCGGACGATGTCCGCGAGATGAACGCGCAGGGATATGAGATGTACAGTACCGAACTCCTTCTTTCGAAGCCGAGCGCATATCCCATTCGGACATATCACGACTTTGAAACACCTGACGAAGAGAACCGGCACGACCCGATGGGCACGCTCATCGAATTTCTCGGCCAAGTCCAGCGCGAACAGATCGTCGCGATCCAAATACTTCTGATTCCCGCCGATGCGAAATGGCATGAAAAGTTCGAGCCTCTCGTGCAGAAACTCAAAGAAAGCCAGTCGGCGAAAGGAACGAACGGGGGCGGTGCGAAAAAAGGAGCGACGCGAACATGGGATTTCTCTTCGGGACCGCTGCCGGTTCTGGGCGTTGCGACGACCGATAAGAAAGAAGAAACGCCATTCAAGGCATTTCTTCGGACGCCTGGCGAATCGGATCTTTTGGAAAAAGTTGAAGAGAATCTTTCCAAACCCGCCTTTGATACGCTTATCCGGTTCTTGTATTTCTCGCCGAAGCCGCTCTATTACGACAGTTTTGCGAAGCGCGGCCTTGTTGGATCGCTCAATCAGTATTCCGCACAGGGCCTGAATTCGTTCCGTGCGAACAATAAGATGATCACATTGACGAAATCGGTAGTGAAACCATACATATTCCCGAAGACCCGCGCCATTCTCAAGAAAGAACGTGCCATCTATAACTACAAACATCGCGTCGTTCCGCCGCTCTCGTTCTTCGGGCGCCTTCTTACCTCGCATCCCATGAACTGGAACTTCTATTCCCAAACCTTTGAGATGACCACGCAATGCCTTGCGACCATTTTCCATCCGCCGACGAAGATCGTGGTTACTACGCCTCATATGGTCCGCGCCGACAGCCGTAAGGCAGGTCCGCCGGCAGGCCTTGCTATTTTCGGCGAAGAAAAAGATATCGAACGCTATAACTGAACCTGCACGATGACCACTATTCCTTCCGCATTCACTCGCGTCATGGACACGTTATGGCTCGCGTTTTCGGGATTGCGCGTATTCTTCATTATCGTTGATATCTTTGTTTTTGGGGTTCTTGTCTATGCGTTCGTGAAATCATTTGAGGTCCGGCCGAAGTTCCATCGCAGCCCGTTCCGCAAGAAGAGGGTCATCACGCTTCGACAGGCGGTATTTCGCGAGAAATGGAAGACTATATTAAGAAAATTCCACGGCGGCTCACCGGAAGCCATGCGCATCACGATCATCGAAGCCGACGCGCTGGCGGATGAAGCGTTGAAACAGATGAACCTGAAGGGGGATACCATGGCGGATCGCTTGGGCCGTTTGAATCCCGATGAGATACCGTCGTTAAACCGCATATGGAGGGCGCACCGGCTTCGAAACGATATCGTCCATCGCGCGGGATTCTCATTCGCTCCCGAGGAAGCACAGAGCGCGCTCAACGACATCGAGGCATTCCTGAAGGATATCGGAGCACTCTAATGGCAGAGGAAGTCAAATTACAACTCATCAAACGCGCTCCGCCGCCGCCCCAGTTGCCGATGCTCGGGCAGGTGGATCCAGCGACCACGTGTTTTTTCGGCCGTTCAAATTACATCGCCGCGCTTGAAGAGAAGCGGTATATCTTCGGCATCAAACGCGAAGACCGGCGTCGTCACATGTACGTCATCGGCAAAAGCGGTGTCGGGAAATCAAAGTTCCTGGAATTGTTGATACGGCAAGATATCGCGGCGGGGAAGGGCGTGTGCGTCATCGATCCGCACGGCGAGCTCATTGACGACATTATGCCGTTCATTCCGGAGAGCCGCGTGAACGACGTGTGTCTTATTGACCCGTCGGACCGGGAGTTCGCCGCTTCATTCAATCCGCTCGCGAACATTGATCCGGAGTTCAAGCATCAGCTGACCCAGGGCCTCATTGAAGTTATGAAGCGTCAATTCGCGGCGAACTGGAAGCCGCGGCTGGAGCACGTCTTTCGGTTCACGTGCCTTGCCCTCTTGGACTATCCGCATGCGACGATGCGCGGGATGATATCCATGCTCACCGACCGCAACTATCGCCAGAAGGTCATTGAGTACATTGAGGACGACATGGTGAAGCGCTTCTGGGCCATTGAGTTCGCCGACTGGTCGGAAAAATTTGATACGACGGCCATCATTCCGCTCGTGAACAAACTCGGGCAATTCTTGTCGGATCCGATGTTGCGGAACATCTTCGGACAGAAAGAGAATAAGATCGATTTTGAAGTATTGATGGAAAAGCAAAAAATCGTGCTGGTGAATCTTTCGAAAGGAAAGATCGGCGAAGAGAATTCCAGCTTTTTCGGATCCATGTTCATCACGAAGATAAAGCAAGCCGGTATGGCTCGCGCGCACATTCCGTCACGCGAACGCAAGGATTTCTATCTCTACGTGGACGAGTTCCAGAACGTTGTGACCGAAACGTTCCAGCACCTGATGAGCGAGGCAAGAAAATACGGACTGTGTCTTACCCTCGCGCACCAGTACATCACCCAGCTCATCCCCACCGTCCGTTCGGCGGTGATGGGGAACATCGGCACGCTTGTCGTATTCCGCGTCGGCGGAGAAGATGCGGCGAAATTGGAGGTAGAGATGACCCCGATATTCAAAGCGAAAGACATGATAAACCTCGGCCGCCAGGAGTTCTATATCAAGCTCATGATAGATGGTGAGGTGTATGATCCGTTCTCCGCGGAGACCCTCAAGGTGATGCCACCGACCCATCCTGATTTCTCAAAACGCATCATTGAAGCCTCGCGGCGGCAGTATTCCATGCCAACAGAGACCGTCCGGAACCTTATCGCGGAAGAAGAGTCGAGCATCATCCGAAGCGCGTCGGAGAAAGCGGCTATTACCGGTTCGGCGCGCTCGTCGGGCGGGGAAAAAAAGGCAGCGGACACGAATGACACGCCGGAACCGCTGATCTAAACGTTACAATCTAGAACACGATGGAACAACAAACGAAGAACTGCCAGAATTGTAAAAACCAGTTCGTCATCGAATCGGATGATTTTGCATTCTACGAGAAAATGAGCGTTCCGCCGCCGACGTGGTGCCCGGAGTGCCGGATGCAGCGGCGATTCATGTTTCGGAATGAACGGTACCTCTATCGGCGAAAATGCGATGCGACTCAAAAAGATATTTTCAGCATGTTCTCGCCGGAAGCGCCCGTGCGCGTATACGACCGCGATTATTGGTGGTCGGACGCTTGGGATGCGTCCGAGTATGGCCGAGATTATGATTTTTCGCGGCCTTTCTTTGAACAGTTTCAGGAGCTCATGCGCGTCGTGCCGTGGTTTAGCCGTTCAGCGAACGAACCGCTCACCAATTGCGATTACTGCATGAACATTGGTTGGGCAAAGGATTGCTATCTTGTATTCAACGCCTCGAACGATGAGAACTGTTACTATAGCATCGGCATTGAAGAATCGAAGGACTCCTTTGACAGCCTCTACTTGCGTGCTTGTGAGCTATGTTCGAATTCGGCATTCCTGACGCGGTGCTATTCCTCTCACTTTTCCGTTGATTGCGAGGACTCCCACAACTTGTATTTCTGCAAGAGCTGTTCTAATTGCACCGACTGTTTTGGATGCGTTAATTTGCGAAACAAGCAATATCACATTTTTAACCAGCCTTATTCTAAAGAGGAATACGAAAAGAAACTCAAGGGCATGGGTCTTTCATCTTATCGTGGCGTTGAGGAGCTTCGATCGAAATTCCGTAAGCTGCTCCTCGACTATCCACACCGAGCTTCGAAGAACCTAATCAATAACAATGTGACTGGTGAGTATATCCACCATTCCAAGAACGTCGTCAATGGTTATCTCGTCGATGGCGTGGAAGATTCAAAATATGTACAGTTCTTGCGAACCGTACCCAGCGCCCGGGATTGCTATGACTACTCACTGTTCGGCGCGAACTCCGAGATGGTCTATGAGTCGGTTGTCGTAGGCATGGATGCGGCGCGAGTGAAGTTCAGCGCCTATCTGTATCCGAGTCCTCAAGATATCGAATATTCTATTGCATGCACTTCGTCGCGCAATCTTTTCGGTTGTATGGGCCTCAAGAAGAAGGAATATTGCATATTGAACAAGCAATACACTCAGGAAGAGTATGAGAAGTTACTGCCGAAGATTATCCAGCACATGAGCGATATGCCGTACACCGACAAGCATGGGAGAGTTTACAAGTATGGCGAGTTCTTTCCTCCGGAAATCTCACCGTTCGCATACAACGAAACCATTAATACCGACATGTTCCCGCTATCCAAGGACAAAATCGAAGCGGATGGGTTGCGTTGGGCGAACCCGGCAGAGCGAAATTATCAAGCAACAATAACCGCGAAAGATATTCCTGACGACATTCGTGATGCAAGCGACGATATTGCCAAGGAGACTATTGGTTGCGAACACAACGGTGCGTGTGAACACAACTGTAGTACAGTATTCCGTATCATACCGAATGAGTTCGCGTTCTATCGTCGTATGAATCTTCCTCTTCCGCGGCTATGTTTTTCGTGCCGGCACGCCGATCGTTTACGGTATCAAAGTATGCCGCGACTCTGGAAACGCTCATGCGCAAAATGCAACGCCGCCATTCAGACCTCCTACGCCCCCGATCGACCGGAGATCGTCTATTGCGAAAGCTGCTATAACGCGGAAGTAGCGTAATTCTATGGGGTCAGAAACGAAAACTTGCCGGAATTGTAAAACTGATTTCGTCATCGAACCGGATGATTTTGCGTTTTACGAGAAGATAAAGGTTCCGCCGCCCACGTGGTGCCCGGAATGCCGTGCGAAACGGCGCCTCATATTTTGGAACGAACATAATTTGTATCGTAAAAAAGAAGCAGTTGAGGGGAAAGAAGTTTTTAGCACTTATCCCGAAGAAGCAAACGTGGTCATTTACGACCACGACTACTGGTGGTCGGATAAATGGGATGCCATGAGCTACGGTAAGGACGTTGATTTTTCGCGCCCATTCTTGGCACAGGTTCAAGAATTGAATCTTACGGTTCCTTGGGCATCAAAATCCGTTCAGCAAATGGTGAACAGCGATTACTGTAACCAGGCCTCACGCGATAAAAACTGCTATCTCTGTTTCAATGGAAATAACTCTGAGGATAGTGCCTACGGTGTAGGATTCCAAGAAATGAAGACTTGTTTTGATTTCTATTCAACAGCTGCATGCGAGTTTTCGTACGAGCTCTTTTCGGTCGAGCGGTGCTATCAATGCTTCTATGCGGTCGATTGTAGTAATTGTCGGAACGTATGGTTCTCCAAAGACTGCAATAACTGTCAGGATTGTATCGGTTGCATAGGGCTTCGCAATAAGCAATATCATATTCTGAATCAGCCTTGCACGAAAGAAGAATACGAAGAAAAAGTAGCCACGTTGAATCTAGGGTCCTATGCCGCAAGCCAAGCATTCAATACGAGGGTGCGTTCGCTGTGGCAGACATTTCCCATAAAATTCATGCATGGCCTCAAAAACGTTGATGTTCTGGGAGATTACGTGGGGAATTCGAAAAACGTAAAGTGCTCTTTTGAAGTTTATGATGCAGAAACAGTTAAGTATTCTCAAAATATCGCGTGGGGCACGAAAGATTCATACGATTACACAAACTGGGGTCTAAATTCTGAACTTATCTATGACTCCATAAGCGTTGGTGAGAACTGCCGGAACTTGAAATTCTGTTTTGATTGTTGGCCGAACTGCAGCGATCTCGAATACAGCATGAATTGCCACTCCTCTTCAAACCTGTTCGGCTGCGTTGGATTACGAAGCAAAGAATATTGCATTCTCAATAAACAGTATTCGAAAGAAGACTACTTGTTGTTGCGGGAGAAGATCATTGCTCAGATGCGCGAAATGCCCTACGTAGATGCAAAGGAACGAACATATCCGTACGGTGAAATGTTTCCTATAGAATTCTCACCGCTCGCCTATACGGAAACGAAAGCGGTAGATTATCAGCCGCTCACGAAAGAGCAGGCGCTCGCACAAGGATTTCTGTGGCGTGAGCCAAATCCGCGTGAATTTCAGACCACGATGAACGCCGCCGACTTGCCAGATCATATCGGGGACGTCCTTGAGGGAATATCGCAAGAGACCATTGCCTGCGCGGATTGCAAGCGGGCCTATCGCATCATTCCTGCCGAATTTGCATTTTACAAACGTTTCACCATACCGATCCCAAGGCGATGCCACAATTGCCGATATCGTGAGCGTTTGAGGTATTTAAACCCCATGAAATGGCATTCGCGGACCTGCGATTGCGCCGGCAAAGAATCGAAGAGTGGCGTGTACAACAATACAAGCGAGCACTTGCATGGCCTCGACAACTGTCCAACCAGATTTGAAACAACATACGCCCCCGACCGGCCGGAGATCGTGTATTGTGAATCGTGTTACAACAGCGAAGTAGTATGAAAACACGATTCATCTCTTCGAGCCCGAGCCTCAGAGCCGATGGCCTGAGCTTGTCGAAGGGCGAGTCCTGTTATAACGCGGAGATGGTATAGTGAGGGAAAGGCCGATCATCTGAATATTTATCTTGATGATCTATCTGAATATTACGTTCAAATCCATGGAAGAGGCCGAGGCGCTTGCTCGGGAACTTGTGCAGCGGAAGGCGGCCGGCATCGTTTCGGTGGCGCCGATAAAGTCGTTCTACCCGGGTGAAGGGGGAGTATTGGAGCGCGAGGAAGCGCTCCTCAAAGTCACGACCATTGATTCCAAGGTACAAGAAGTTGAAGATATCGTTCGGGAGAAAAGCGGCGGGAAATTGCCGCGCGTCATTTCATTCTCACTGTTCCGCATCGCCCGCGAATATAAGGACTGGCTTTCGAGCCACGTCGGATAGTCTATCTTTTGACTTCTGTATCTGCGCCGCGTGTTCATTGACGAAATTGGCATTTTTGCGTAGAATGGGCGCGTGATTTTCATTACTCCCAAGAAACCTTTTCCTTCGGCCGCAGCGGTGCTGCTTGTGCGGTCCGGTGCGAATATTGTGGGGCATCCGTTCGTCAAAGCGCTTGCGTCGGAAGATAAAAAGCATTTTGCGCTTGCGTATCAGGCATTCAACCCGGACGTTCATCCGCATCGGTTCGTGGTATTACCGTCCGGCAAGACATTCCTTCTGGTCGCGGCAGGGAACGCCAAAACGTTCAATCATCGCCGGGCGATCCTCGCCATGCGGCATGTTATTGCCGCGGCAAAAGCGGAGCGCATTTCGGCGATAGAGATTTATCTTCACGATGTAGAGACGGCGAAGATGCGCGGCGCGGAACTTGCGGAGCTTTTTGCGACGCAATGCGAGCTGGCGAACTTCGAGTTCAATCGGTACAAACAGCCGCCGAAGCAGGGCTGGGCATCCGTCGAGACCGTCGTTCTTCATGCAAAACTTGCTGTGCCGGTATTGCTTCGAGCGCTTGCACAAGGGCAGGTCATCGGCGAGGAGATAAACAAAGCGCGCACGCTCGCGAATACGCCGGGTGGCGACATGACGCCGCAAAAACTTGCCGACGAAGCAATGAAAACCGGCAAAGAAGCTGGTTTTCTTGTGGAAATTCTCGGCAAAAAAGAAATGGAGCGGCTTGGCATGGGCGGCGTGCTTGGCGTCGCGCGCGGCTCCGATGAACCGCCGAGGTTCATTGTGATGAAATATTGGGGCGGTCAACCCCGACGCCCGAAGGGGGTCGGGGTCCCGACCAAAGCGTCGGGAAAAAACGCACCGATCGTGCTCGTCGGCAAAGGCGTGACGTTCGATACCGGCGGGCTGAACCTGAAGCCGGAACAAGGAATAACCGAGATGCATATGGACATGTCGGGCGGCGCGGCGGTTATCCATATTATCGCATCACTTGCGCGGCTCAAGGTGAAGAAGAATGTTATCGGATTGGTGCCGGCGGTCGAAAACATGCCGTCCGGCTCGAGCTACCATCCGGGTGATCTCTTGAAAACGATGTCCGGCAAGACCATTGAGGTTTTGAACACGGATGCGGAGGGGCGCATTATTCTTGCGGACGCGCTCACGTATGCAAAACAATACAAACCGGGCCTTGTTATCGATGTCGCGACGCTGACGGGCGCAGCTATGTCGGCTCTTGGCCAGCGTGCAACCGCACTTTTCACGACCAAGCCCGCATTGGAAAGAACGTTTCGCGAGACAGGTGAACGCACTGGCGATTTCGTGTGGCCTTTGCCGCTTTGGGAAGAATACGAAGAAGAGATAAAAGGCACGTTCGGCGACGTGGCAAACCTTGGGAAGACGCGATACGGTGGTGCGATCACTGGCGCGATGTTCCTGTGGCAGTTCGTGAAAGATGCAAATGGTTCTGCCTTCCGCCCCGGCTCAGGGCAATCAGGACACGGTCCTGATTGGGTACACCTGGACATTGCTCCGCGCATGACGGCGATAGAGGGAGAGTGGCTCGCGAAAGGGGCCGCCGGAGCATCCATTGCGCTGCTTGTGAAGTTCCTCCGGACCTAGAGGGCGATATCATTTCCGAGAACGGAGACGCCGAATGTGCTGTGCAGAAGATGCTATAGCGCAGAGGTGGTATAATGGAAGCATGGCGGATCAGATACAGCCGGTTTTTGAGCGCGCGCTTGAAGCCGATATTGAGCGGCTTTCCGCGGAGGTAAAGACGAACCGGGAGCATCCGGAGATGCACGGTGCTTCGACACACGAAGTCATCAAGCAATCGCTCAAAACCGTTTCGCCTCAGCAACAGGCGAGCGATGCGCAGTCGGGCCAGGTGCCCGTACAGAACGTTTTTCAGAACCCGTTACCTGATTATGCCGCGAACGCTCCGGCCGAAACGAAGCTGGAGATCGAACATCTGCTCGAAACGGCATTCCGCGAAGGCATCATGTCGGCGAATGCAAAAGCCTCGAATTCTTCCCCCTTTGTTCTGGATGCGTTCCACGATGCGCTTGCAGGGAAGCTCTACCCCGAGCTGAAGAAGCGGGGGATCGTAGAATAAATGCTTTTCCAATTCATCTTCGGCGTTGCGGTTGGTGCCGTCCTTGGTGTCGGTTTGTATCTCATGGTCCGTTTCTTGAAAAAACGAGCGTTACTCCGCTCGCTTCAGCTTTCGCTCTATCTTATCCGCGTGCCGAAGCAGGCGATAGAGGAGAATGGCGGCAAGGACTTCAAGGCAGAGATCAATATCACCGAGCAGCTCATCGCGAATCTCGCATCGCTCAAAGCGCCGTTTACGTTCGAGGTGGTCGTTCCGCACATCGGCGAAGAGATACACTTTTTTCTTGCGGTCCCGAAGGCGCTTTCTGAGATCGCGATAAAGCAGGTCCAAAGTTTGTGGAATGGCGCGGCAATAGAGCCGGTGGGGGATGACTACAATATCTTCAATTCCGCCGGCGCATCCGCGGCCGCATACGTGGAGCTCAAATCGAGTTATGCGCTTCCCATCCGAACCTATGCGGAGATCGGTGCGGATACGTTCAGTTCTATCATTGGCGCGTTCGCGAAGATCAACGAGATCGGCGAAGGCGCGGCATTGCAGATCTCCATCTCTCCCGCCGCCACGGTGAAAAAAGGCATCGAGCAATCTATCCATGCTCTGAAAAAAGGCGAATCGTTCAAAAAGGTGACCGGGAGCGGGTTGCGGATAGAAGTGAAAGACATTCAATCCGCCCTTGCGCCGAAATCAAAAGAGGAACAAGCGCAGGAACGATCGGAGCGCCAGGTGGACGAGGATGCCGTAAAAGCGCTGGAGGCGAAGATAGCAAAGCCGCTGTTCTATGTGGACGTGCGCCTCATCACCTCCGCGGCATCGCCATTCCAAGCGAACGACATCTTGGATGGCCTTGCGGCAGGGTTCAGCCAGTTCGGTGCGCCGCATCGGAATGAGTTCAGGATCGTGAAGCCGAGAAATCCAAAGAACGTCATCTATGACTACACGTTCCGGAATTTCAAACCCGGAAAAGCGATGATATTGAACAGCGAAGAGATCGCAAGCTTCTTCCACTTCCCGATATCGTCTACCGAAACGCCGAAGGTGAAGTATCTGAAAGCGAAAGAGGCCGCGCCGCCGGCGAATCTCTTAAGTTCGGGATTATTGCTTGGACAGAGTTCTTTTCGCGGTCAGCTGAAACCCGTGTATCTCTCCGACGAGGACCGCAAACGCCACATCTACATCATCGGCCAAACCGGAACGGGTAAGTCCACATTGCTTGGAAATCTTATCTTGGAAGATATCAAGCGCGGCAAAGGCGTTGCGCTCATCGACCCGCACGGCGATCTCGTGGAAACGGCGCTGAACCACATTCCGAAAGAGCGTCTGGATGATCTCATTCTGTTCAATCCGACCGACATGGATCGCCCGTTGGGCCTCAACATGCTGGACTTCAACCAGAACCGGCCGGAAGAAAAGACGTTCATCGTGAACGAGATGCAGAGCATTTTCAACAAGCTGTTCCAGCAGGAAACGATGGGACCGATGTTCGAGCAGTACATGCGGAACGCGCTGCTGCTCCTTATGGAAGATATGGCGAACGAACCGGCAACGCTCGTTGAAGTGCCCCGCGTGTTCACCGATGCGCAATTCCGATTGCGCAAATTGGAACGATGCAGGAACCCGATCATCGTGGATTTCTGGCAAAAAGAAGCCATCAAAGCCGGCGGCGAAGCGTCGCTTGCGAACATGACACCGTATATCACGTCGAAATTCAGCAATTTCATCGCGAACGACTTCATGCGGCCCATCATCGGACAAGCGCATTCTTCGTTCAATTTTCGACAGGTGATGGATGAAGGGAAGATCTTGCTGGTGAACCTCTCCAAGGGCCGCCTCGGCGACATCAATGCGAACCTCCTCGGCATGATAACCATCGGCAAGATATTGATGGCTGCGCTTTCGCGTACTGATGCCGATGCAAGCACGCGCCGCGATTTCAACTTGTATATCGATGAGTTCCAGAACTTCACCACGGAAGCCGTCGCATCCATCCTCTCCGAAGCGCGCAAGTACGGACTGTCGCTCACGATGGCGCACCAGTTCATCGGCCAGTTGGAAGAAAATATCAAGGATGCCGTATTCGGTAACGTGGGTTCCATGCTCGTGATGCGCGTCGGCGTACAAGATGCGGAATTCCTGGTAAAACAGTTCGAGCCGATATTCGACGAGAATGATCTTATCAATATCGATAATCTCAACGCATACGCGAAGATCCTCATTCGGGGCGAAACATCGAAGCCGTTCAATATCAAAGTGGGTACGGAATCATGGAAACGAAGCGGGAGCGATCTCACCGATGCGTTGAAAGAATATTCACGCACGAAGTTCGGCATGGATCGCCAACAGGTGGAGGATGAGATCTATCGTCGTTTGCGGGTATAATACATAATCCCATGTTCCTCATAGACGACCTCTCCAGGGCGGTTTCCGGCGAAGTTATGGCGGATGACGTGACGCTCGCCGAGTACAGCGCCGATTATTCGCTCTTTGAGATCCGGCCGCTTGCGGTCGTGTTCCCTAAAGACGCGGAAGACGTGAAAGCATTGGTGCGTTTCACGAACGGGCGCATGTCCCGCGGAGAGCCGATCACGCTTACCGGACGCTCTGCGGGAACGGATATGTCGGGCGGTCCGCTCACGGAATCCGTCGTGGTGTCGTTTACGCGCCATATGAACCAGATCCGAGAACTCACGGACGATCATGTCGTCGTGGAGCCAGGAATGTATTTCCGCGATCTGGAGAAAGTGTTGAACGAACGGAATCTGCTCTATCCTCCATACCCGGCGTCAAAGGATATCTGCGCTATCGGGGGAATGGTATGCAATAATGCCGGCGGGGAAAAAACGCTTGCCTATGGACAGACGAAAGATTACGTGCGCGGAGTCCGCGTTGTGCTTGCGGACGGCGAGGAGTATTCCATAGAGCCGCTTTCGGGAAGCGCGTTGCAGGCAAAACTTGCGGCGGCGGGATACGAAGGGGATATCTATCGGCGCATCTACGCGCTCGTAACGGAAAACTACGATGCCATCACGAAAGCCAGGCCCAAAGTGACCAAGAATTCTACGGGGTATCTGCTGTGGGACGTATGGGACCCTAAAACCGGTATTTTTGATCTCACAAAGCTCATCGTCGGTTCTCAGGGAACGCTGGGACTCATGACCGCGGCGGACCTCCGGCTCATACCGGCGAAGAAACATAGCCGCTTGCTCGTGATCTCTGCTTCGTCGCTCGCGCCCGTGCCCGAGATCGTAGAAGCGGCTCTTGCGTGCCGTCCGGAAAGCATCGAGTCCTATGACGATCGCACGCTCGGTCTTGCGTTCCGTTTCCTGCCGCAGATGCTCTGGATGATGAAAGGGAGTCTTATTCGTCTTGGATTCAGCTTCTTGCCCGAGCTATGGATGTTCGTGCGAGGAGGTTTCCGCTATCCCAAGATGGTGATCCTGGTGTCGGTGACGGGCGATGACGAACACGAGCTTGACCTGCGGATGAACGAAGTGTATCGGAGCATCGCGAAATTTCCGGTCACGACCCGCGTGGTGCGAAGCGCCGAAGAGGCCGAGAAATACTGGACCATCCGGCGGCAAAGCTTCAAGCTTCTCCATAGCAATGTTCGGGGGAAATACGCCGCGCCGTTCGTGGACGACATCATCGTTGATCCCATGCACATGCCGGAGTTCTTGCCTAAGGTGAACGCGATCCTGGATCGCTATGGCAAAAAGTTCATCTATACCATCGCCGGACATCCGGGAAACGGTAACTTCCATATTATCCCTCTTGTGAATCTCAATGATCCCGAAACAAGAAAGCTCATCCCCGAAGTGACCGAAGAGATCTACAAATTGACCGTAGAGTATGGCGGCTCGATATCCGGCGAGCATAATGACGGCCTCATCCGCTCCCCGTATCTGGGGCTCATGTATCCACCCGAGATCTTGAAGCTGTTTGCGGAAGTGAAGAATATATTCGATCCCGAAAATATCTTCAATCCGGGCAAGAAGATCGGCGCCACGAAAGAGTATTCTTTCGCGCATATGCGAACGTCATGAAACGAAGGATCATACATCCGATCTATCGCGAATACTTTGTCCGCGAGCATCGTCGGGCGGATTATCGCCATGCGCGGGCGATCCTTCGCCATCGTCCGGATATTCTTCTGAATGAGATGAGCAGCGCTCCGGATGGGAATCCGGATCTGCCGATAAACCGCTTTTCGCCCGAGAAGAAACCGCTTCAGTGGGTACGCCTTGAACAGCGCGCTCTTGCACGCGCATCGAAAGATTTCCCTTACGCAAAATCGGATATCAAGTTGTGGGACAACGTCATGCAGCTTTGGCGCGAAGGGCATGAGCTTTTCGTGTTTAACATTGACGGTCCGAAAGAACTGCGCCATGAATTCTTCGATGTTTGGAATCACTGTTATCCGTGCGCGACGAAGAATTGGGTCTGGTGGGTCCATATCTTTCTTCGCGAGCGGTATATGGCGAACAATACCGAATGGGCCATTAGGCGATACTGGAGATCGAAGAAGCGTCCGGTCGTGTTCATTCAATTCGGCGGTTTTCACTGGCGGCATGTGAAGTTCTTATTGACACATCCTACGAAAAAAGAGATATGGAAATATTATTTCGGAAAATTCGAACGAGAGGTTACGCCGGATACGATCAGCTCCAAACTCCGACGCATCAGTCCGGTGTTGTGGAAGCACTGGCGGCGAGTGGCGGATTTGTGACAGGCGAATTGATACCGGAAAGAACGTTGAACAAGAAAAAAGGATTATTTTCATATTCTGGACAATACAGTCGTTTCATTGTACTGTATCGCCAGCATATGTGAGGTTCGTGCTCCTGCCCATGATGCTTCATGCAAGGGGGACGTATGGGTAAGAAA
Source organism: Candidatus Parcubacteria bacterium (assembly GCA_041169145.1). Lineage (GTDB taxonomy): Bacteria > Patescibacteriota > Minisyncoccia > UBA6257 > 2-01-FULL-56-20 > DATJQA01. The sequence continues at coordinate 17,819 of JBEEJO010000008.1, forward strand.
TCGTCGAACACGGCAATCGATCGAACGCAGCGGCGCTTCGTCGTGGTGCGGCTGGCTCGCGAGTGGCAGCCGTATGAGATCCAGAACTTCCGTACGAATCTCTCGTTGCACGGCCAACGGTTCGTGGAACCGACCCTGAGCCGGGATCGGCTGGAGATCTCGTTCAGAGACGACGACTGCGAAGAACAGATCGTTCGGCGACTCCTGGACCGGCTCACGCCGCCGCATTCGCGGCCGGAGATCGAGGTGACTCGCTGACCAGTGCGGGTCGCGTGGAGGACGTTCCTCCGCGCGACCCGTTACGATTTTTTACGATGCATGGTTCACCCTTATCCTAAACGATCGTTCTGCATGAACACGTGAAGCCCCGTAATCCACGTGATGAGCGCTTTCCCGAACGGCAATATGGACAAAAGGTAATTCAGCTCAACAAGCCCCTTGAGGACCCAGCCAAAAAATCCGGTAATAGTGAGCGGACCGAACGTCGCGATGGCGTATTTTCCGCCAACGGGCGTAATGTAAGGATAATTCCAGGGTTTATACACCACATATCGCGTCGCGCCCAGGCCTTGTTCGGCCTTAATATCCTCGGCAATATTGTGCGCGACGACCGACGCTTGCGAGAGAGCTGCGCGTGCAACACTAGGCACCGGAGCTTTCGTGAGCGGATGATAAAAACAAGCGCTGTCTCCAAGGGCATAGATCTTGCCGTGCAGCGGTATCTCGGATGATTGCGGGGCGCACTGCATATGGCTCGTTACTTCTGCTCTGCCTCGGGATTCGATTCTGAGCGGCGTTCGCGATATCAATGAAGGCCCTTTCACGCCGCCGGTCCATATCAGAACGTCATATGGCACGTTCTGGCCGTTCTGTAATGTAACGGTCGTTGCATCGACATTCACGATTCGCCGATTTTCCAAAAGCCGCACGCCGAATTTTTTAAGGCGCGCCGTTCCGATGCGGATCACATTCGGCGCAAGTCCCGGTAAAATGGTCGGTGCCGATTGGATGAGCGTCACGTCCAGCTCGCAGCGGAGCTCTTTCGTAAGTTCTCCGCACCATGCCTTGAGTTCTCCTGCAAGCTCAACGCCCGTCGGGCCGCCCCCGCCAATCGCGATACGAATGCCCCGCCGTCCATCCATCGCAAGCATGGATATGTGATCGCGTATCGCGATAGCATCGCGCATGGTCTTCATCGGCATCGCCCATTCTTTGAGCCCCGGGATGTCGAAATAACTCACTTCGGAACCCAGCGCGATGACGAGATATTCGGACACGATGACCGATTCCGCCGGATCTTTCTTTCCCATTGGGCACGCATGATAGCGCACGCTTCCCGTTCGAGGTTCCACCGAAACGATTTCCGCTTGCTGAAAGCTTACCGGCAGTCCTTTGAGCATCGCTCGAATATTGTGCGTGGCGATATTGTGCAATTCGTGGATGTTCGCGGTCTTTTTTGAGGTCGTGGCAACCTCGTACAGGACCGGGGTGTATATGTGGTAGTCATTGCGGTCCAAAAGAATGACTTCGTACCGTTCGGCGAGGCGCATTCGGCGAAGATTCTTTCCGATGAGGATCGCCGCCCGTAATCCGCCGAAACCGGCGCCGAGAACGACTATGGTCCTTTTGGGGAGTGGCAATACCGACATCGGATAGAGTATACTCAAGACGTGAGCAAGGTGGTAGCGGGCATCTCACGGGCGGGCGCTTATGAGGTTTGCCGTCAGTACGGAGTAGAAGACGTTTTATAAGGCAAAGACATACGGTGCATTGACGGCGCAGGTTGGATTTTTCGGAATTGCGTCACATCAAAGAAGGCACACGATGAAATATTTAAGCAAGGCAAAACCGAGGGATATTGCCGGAACCGCGCTCCTGCGGCTCGATTTCAATACGGAAGACGAATGGCGGATGGAAGCATCGCTGCCGACCGTGCGCTTCTTAATGAAACACGCCGCGAAGATCGTGATCGTGAGCCACCGCGGACGTCCGGAAGGATACGACAAGAAGTTCTCCTTGGAACGCGATGCGAAACGTCTCTCGCGGTATCTGCGGAAACCCGTACAGTTCGTGAACAACACGCATTTCGCGGATATTTCGATGGCGGTCGCCCGTGCCCCGCGGCGTTCAGTCCTGCTTCTGGAAAATCTCCGTTTCTGGCCCGGCGAGGGTACGAACGATGATAGCTTTGCGCATTCGCTCGCGGGATTGGCGAATTACTATGTAAATGATGCGTTTGCGGTCGCTCATCGGACGGCGGCGTCCGTTGTTGCCGTTACGGAACATCTGCCGAGCTACGTCGGCTTCGGTCTTGAGAACGAGATCAAGCATCTTTCACAACTCTCTGAACATCCCAAAAAACCTTTCGTGGTGGTCCTGGGCGGGGGCAAAGCGCACGACAAGCTCGGCGTCATCCGATACTTCCGCCGCCGAGCTGATTGGTTCCTTTTGGGCGGCACGGCGGCGAACACCGTGATGAAGCTTCGCGGTGTGAACGTGAAAAAATCGATCATAGACACGGATGCGCATGATACGCCGTTCCTTCGTTCCGCCGCACACGACAAGCATGTGTTGACGCCCGTGGACTGGAAGATAAAACGAGCGATGATATTGGATATCGGGCCGAAAACAGTGAAGCTATTCACGGAAAAGATACGCTCGGCGAAGACCATTCTGTGGAGCGGTCCGATGGGACTTATAGAGGATGCGAAATTCCGCAAAGGAAATCTTGCGCTCGCGAAGGCCGTTGCTGCGAACCGCGGTGTATTTTCCGTGACCGGCGGGGGAGAAACGGTGATGTTCTTGAAGAAATACAAACTGGACAGGAAATTCAGCTTTATTTCGACGGGCGGTGGGGCGATGCTCGATTTTCTCGCAGGCGAATCATTGCCGGGCATCGAAGCATTGAAGCGCAAGTAGGAAATGGCGAATAGCGGAACGCGAACACATTCGCAGGACTCAGTGTCTTCGGCCTGTCAGAACTGCAAACGGCCGTTCGTCATCGAACCGGAAGATTTTGATTTCTACAAAAAAATAGATGTCCCGCCGCCGACGTGGTGCCCGGAGTGCCGGAACGCCCGTCGATTGTCATTCCGCAATGAGCGCACGCTTTACAAACGCCCCTGCAATGCGCCAGGGCACCACGAGGATCTCATTTCGATATATTCACCGGAAACGCAAACGCCCGTGTATGACAACAAATATTGGTGGTCGGATTCCTGGGACCCGTTGTCTTTTGGGCAGGATTTCACCGCAGAAATTCCATTATTTGAGCAACTAAGAACGCTTCAGAAGCGAGTCCCTCTCCTTTGCGTATTTAACGTCAGCCAGCGAGACAGTGAATATGCCAGCCACTCGTACGACAATAAGGACTGCTACCTGGTGAGCGGCTCGGGGTGGAATGAGCATGTCGCCTATGCCAATCGGGCGATGCACAGCAAGGATTCGTATGATCTCTATATCGCCGACGGATGCGAGCAATGCTCCCAATGTCTGTATTGTAAAAAGAGCAACCACCTGTTCTATTCGGCTTTTTCGGACGAATGCACCGATTCGTTCTTTCTATTCGATTGTCGGAACTGTTCCCATTGTTTCGGATGTTCCGGACTACGGAATAAGTCATACTACATATTCAACCAGGCATATTCCAAAGAAGACTATGAAGCCCGACTGCTGCGGGAGTTCGATACCGGGAGTTATAACGCCACGGTGCAATTACGTACAAAAGCTGCGAAGCTCTCCGATAATCTGCCCCGAAAATTTGCGCGCATAACAAAGTCCATAGATTCAACCGGCGACAATATTTCAGAAGCCAAACGATGTCGTGACAGTTTTGACATATTCGACCACACGGAGGACTCCCGGTTCCTCCTGTGGGCTGGTTTTGATACGAAAGATTGCTTTGACGGTATGGGCCTCGGGGGCGGATCGGAACTCCAATACGAAAACGTTG
>JBEEJO010000009.1:0-19521 GCA_041169145.1 Candidatus Parcubacteria bacterium
CACACCGAAAGGACCGTTCGTCTCCCCTAAATCGATACGCATTGGCGCATAGCACCTCCCGCTTACCCCTCTTCCCCCATGGCACCCGAACCCCACAAGGCATCGGCACTGAAAGTTCCGCCGCAGAATAACGAAGCTGAGCAATCGGTGCTCGGCGCTCTTTTGATCGACAAGAACGCCATCGTGAAAACGGCGGATATTTTGCGGCCCGACGATTTTTACAGCCCCGCTCATGAACGGATCTATGCGGCCGCTCTGGAACTCTTTGAAAAACATCAGCCGGTGGACATCCAAAGCGTTACGAACCGCCTCAAAGAACAGAAGGGCCTTGCGGATGTCGGCGGCTCGGGCTATCTCGCGGAACTCACCGACCGCGTCGCAACTTCTTCGCACGTTGAACATTTCGCGCACATCGTAAAGCAAAAACGCGTCCTCCGCGATTTCATCCGCGCATCCGCAGAGATAACGGAAAGCGCGTTCAATCCATCCGGCGAATTTGAGGACATGCTGGACGACATAGAGCAAAAGATCCTGAACATCTCGCAGAAATCCATTCCCAAGAATTTTCTGCACATGCGCGAAGAGCTGAAGACCGCGTACGAACGCATTGAAAAGCTCCACGAAAAAGCCGGTACGCTTCGCGGCGTACCGACCGGCTTTAACGGTCTGGATGATCTCCTTTCCGGCCTTCAGAACTCCGACCTTATCATCATCGGCGCGCGCCCATCGCTCGGAAAGACCACGCTCGCCTTGGATATCGCTCGGCATGCCGCCATGAAGGGCGTACCGGTCGGCATCTTTTCCCTTGAAATGTCGCGCGAGCAGGTCGTGGACCGTTTCATCGCCGCGCAATCGGGCGTCGCACTCTGGAAGCTCCGTACCGGCCGCGTAAAAGAGGACATCCAATTCCAACTCATCCAAAAAGCGCTTGACGACCTTTCGGGCGCGCCCATTTATATCGATGATACGCCATCCCCTACCGTACTCCAGATGCGCTCCATGGCGCGGCGCCTGCAGATAGAACACGGCCTGGGACTGCTCATCGTGGACTATCTCCAGCTCATCCAGCCGCGTGGTTCGCGGGATAACATGGTCCAACAGGTCACGGAAATATCGCGAAGTTTGAAGGGTCTCGCGCGTGAATTGAACGTCCCCGTGCTTGCTATTTCCCAGCTCTCACGCGCTGTTGACCAGCGGGACAATAAAGAACCGCGTCTCTCGGACCTCCGCGAATCCGGTTCCATCGAACAAGATGCGGATGTCGTGCTCTTCGTCCACCGCAAATATAAGGATCAGGCGAACGCAACGGCAGAGGAACAAAGCTTGACGGAAGTGAAGATCGCAAAGCATCGGAACGGCCCGCTTGGCTCGGTGCAGATCGCTTTTGACCAGGAACGCGTGTCATTCTTGAATATCGATACGCGCCACGGCGCAGATCCGTTCACCGAAACAGAATTCTGAGCAATGACCAACACGCTCCCCGACCCTATCCGAAAACTCGCGGATGCGCTCAAAGAACTGCCCGGCATCGGCCCGCGCCAGGCGATCCGCCTTGCGATATTCCTCGCCGCGCAGAACGGAGCTGTTCGCTCGCTGCTCGCCGACGGCCTTTCCGCGCTTGAGGGCGTCAAGCTCTGTTCACGGTGTTATTTCTTCCATCAGGAATCGGGCGACCTGTGCCGCATCTGTTCCGATGCGTCCCGCGAGCGCGGCATTATCATGATCGTGGAACGCGAAACGGATCTTATATCACTGGAGAATACCGGAACATTCAACGGCCGCTATCTCATTCTCGGCCCCGTCCCAAAGATCGGCACGCTTGCCGACTGGCAAAAAGATCGGCTTGCAACGCTCAGAACATCCATACAAAAAGAACCGGGCGGTCAGGCGCGCGAGATCATCCTGGGATTCAATCCGACATCGGTCGGCGATTTCAACACAACGCTTATTCAAAAAGAATTGGCCGGGCTTGCGAAAAAAATAAGCCGCCTTGGCCGCGGCTTGCCGACGGGCGGCGAGATCGAGTTCGCCGACGATGAAACTTTGAAAAGCGCTTTAGAAGGCAGAGGTTAAGTGTTTATAAACGTACGAGGAGCCCCGGCCCGACAACGGTCGAGCGGGGCTCCGAGCGGTTCACGATGAGAGAGGGTGCTCCAAGTGTCCCTCGGCGATACCCTCCAGATACCATCTGAACGTGGATTGGATCTCATCGAACACCGCTTGTGCTTGAGGAGGCGAGAAACCCATTTCCCTCACGACGTCGTCCTCATGCCATCGGCGCCCATCCGCCAAGCCCCACATGAGCGTAAGCGCCTGAGTTGCTTCCGAGGAAAGAACGACCTGATCGCCGATGCACCGCAAAGCCATCCTTGCTTCTTTCGGATTGGCCTTGGGTAATATCGAATGCCATCTATCCTTGTTCATCTTCCCTCCCCAATAGGTCGCGGATGCCACCCTCGCCCGGAAATTCTCCGAAAACGATGGTGTATGCAGCCACAGCCAACGCTCCAACAACGCAACCCGCGACGAACAAACCCAGATTCCTCATAAGTCCCTCCTCGCTGATGAGTGCGGTACCGCAATAAGTAATAGAGAAAACAGCAGCTGCCGTCAATGGTCATCCGCACCTTCGCATCGCTTCCTATCCGTGTCTCACGACGATGACGTCACCATCCTGAACAACATAATCTTTCCCCTCCAAGCGCATCTTGCCTTTTTGTTTCGCTTGCGCCCACGCGTCAACGTGTCCTGAGTTCGTCGAATGGGCGGCCGCCGCTACCAAATCCGCATACGGCACCACTTCCGCACGAATGAAGTTCTTTTCAAAATCCGTGTGTATCGTCCCGGTGGCTTCGGGCGCTTTTGCACCGCGCCGGATGGTCCATGCGCGCGTCTCATCTTCTCCCGTCGTGAGGAAGCTGATAAGGTCCAGTATCTCGTACGCCTTCTTGATGAGCGGGCTGAGATCGGTCGTATCCGCAAGGTTCATAAAGAGATAGTCGCCGCCTAGATTTTTGATGGCCTCCAAAAGCTCTGCGCTCACGTCCGACGCAACGCCGTTAATGAGACATAATTGTTTTTTGGCGGTGAGCAACTGCATCTCTTTCACGATGTCTTCATCACGGAACCTCACGGCGGGTTTGTCCTGCACGAGCTCGTCCCGCACGGCTTTGAGTGTCTCAAAGAGCTTCACAGCTTTCTTGTCGCCGGTCCGCGCCTCCCCTTCCGCTTTCCCAAGACGTTTCTCAACGGTTTCCAGGTCTTTCAGGACAAGTTCGGTGTTGATGATCTGCAGATCGCGAAGCGGGTCAACGGTATGCTCAACATGGATAATCTCCGGCGACTGGAACGCCCGAAGTACGGTCACGATGGCCTGCGTTTCGCGGATGTTCGCGAGGAATTGATTGCCAAGCCCTTCGCCCGTCGAGGCACCCTTCACAAGCCCGGCAATGTCGTAGAATTCCACGACTGCCGGTATCTTCTTCTTGGATTTTGAAAGTTCCGCGAGCTTGTCAACGCGCTCATCGGGAACGGCGACGATACCAATATTCGGATCTATCGTCGCGAACGGATAGTTCGCAACCAAAATATTCTGCTTCGTGAGCAGATTGAAGAGCGTGGATTTTCCCACGTTCGGCAAACCAACGATCCCGATTGAGAGTTTCATGATGATTTCAGGAACTTTGCGATTTTCTTATAGATTCGCGGCTTTGTAAACCACGATGAGGACCCATGCCCGCCGCGCTTCAAAGAGATAAGCGTCGCTCCGGTCATCTTCGCAAACTTCGCGACCGGACCGAAGCGAACGACATCATCGTCCTTTGCATGGATGATGAGCAGCTTCTTGCCGTCGATTTCGTTCATGTGAGCAATGGCTATGGGATTGTAGAATGTGCCATTATTCAACTTCCGCCAATCCTTGTCCGAGAATCGGTATGCTTCGCCGAATGCTTCGCGAGTGAATCGCCGTGACCATTCAAGCGAATGTGCCCGCTGCGCTTGGTCTCGCCAATCCACGACAGCTGATAACGCAACGGCTTTCGTGACCCGCTCGTCACGACTTGCGAGAATTGCTGCCGCGCCACCGAAACTGACACCGAAAACGTAGACAGCTTTCGGTCGGACAACAAACCGCTTGTGGTCCGGAATGGTGACGAAACCATGCGGAAGTTGCTCAATGATATCCAAAACATCTTTTTCGTGCGGAGAACGGAGAAAGCGTCCGCCGCTTTCCCATGTCCCCCGATACCGAAACTTGATAGCCCAAAAACCTTTTTTCGCGTACGGCTCAAGCAATGAGGAACTGGACGGACCGCCATGGAGTCCCGGGCAAAAGATAATAACCTTATCCTCTTTCGGCTTCTTGCGCGTCAAAGGAGGATAGAACTCCGCGACGATCTCCTTCTTGAATCGAGTGCGGTAGGGGTGCATATGCCTAGAGTGAAATTACGTGATGAGTATCTTTCTTCGTATCTATCTCCACGAGCATGTGATTGTTCAGCTTCTTCCATAATACCGTTTTTATCTTCAGCGGTTCGGAACAGATGATGCGCGCGCCGGAATCGCGGTCGTATCCATCATACAGGGTGTAGTAATTCAAAAGCTTCAGCTTCCGCACATGTTCGTTCTTTGCATTCACCTCACGCACGGCCCAGACGAACCGCCCGTTCGTGAAGATGATATTCATCGCCGTGAAATCAATATGCTTCCGCACATGCTGTACCGCCTTCACCACCGCACGTCGCGCGGCATGCGCCGTTTTTGTACCGGCCATCATTTGCAGAATGTAATAGAACAGCATCTCCGAATCCGTCTCGCCTTTTACCTGTTTTTTCGCTCCGGGCGAAAGCGGTATGTTCTCGGGACGAAGAACGCTTCCGTTATGCGCGAACGCAAACGAGTTCTTCATGAACGGCTGCGTATTATGCATCGTATCAGCGCCGATGACGGCTTTGCGCAAATGACCGATGATGATGTTTGCCTTCCCCAACGCGCCGACCTTCCCTGCCGCGGTGCTGAATGCCGCATTGCGATATGCGTCCGCGGGTTCCTTTTCGGAAACAGCAAGCGCGCCGCTCGAAAATGCCGCAATGCCCCAACCGTCCTTGTGGCCCCTCGGCGCATCTTTCGCAACGCACCCGCAATCGGCAAGTTCTTGGAATTCACCGAGTGCCTGTTCGGCAAATCGCGTCGTTCCATCCGTTATCGCGAGGAGGCGGCACATGACGCCCTATTATTACTGATTTTTTGCAAAAAACAAAATCAAAAAACGAAGGGGACCGAAGGCGTTGTGCCTCCCGGTCCCCGTTGGTTGCGTCTAACGCCCCATGATGTCCGCCTAGATGATGCCGAAGGGGCCCCTACCCGGGTCTTCCTCGGCATAGCTTTGCCAGTTCGGAACGTTTAGTCCCGGCGGCCCCACCGTGTCGCGTTCGCTCAGCGGTTCCAAACGAGCGTCATCTCGCTCGTCATCACGTCCGTCTGTCGTCTCCATCACGCCCTCCTTCTCTTGCGTTTGCGGTCCCCTTCCGCCTTGTCGAGCTCTTGTTTCACTTCGAGAGCAGCTCGATTCGCGCGGGAGAGTGCCCGCCAATCGTTGCAGCCCGTCGGAACACGCATCGGGTTCACCGCCCACAGCGCTTTCGGCATGCCATCCGTTCCGAGACCGGTTGAGGTCGACGTCGCTTCAGATGCCATTTCGTTTCCTTTCGTGGAACTCGTCCCGGCGCAGCTGCCGGAGCGCGGAAATGACCTTCACGGCGTCTTCGGAGAGACCCTGCTCTTCAAAGTCGAGCTTCACGGCATACTGCACCGCTTCGCCAAGACCCCGATGCCGGACCACGCCGAGCGCCACAAGAGCTTCGATCGCGATGTCGAGATCCGCGGCAGTTAACCACACAGTCCGTTGCGTACGATAGAGCGTCTCGTTCCTTCCGCACCAGAGCGACTCACCATACGGATTGGCCTCCAGGAATCGGAGTCCGATGGTAAGCACCGCCGCGCTACGCTCGGGGTCCGCCTTGAACGAACGGATACCGCGAAGCACCTGCGCGACGACCTGGAACGGCGGCATGTATGACGGCGGCAAGGTGAGCCGCCGCGCGTCAGGAATCGTCGTTCCTTCTGCCATTGGCACGTCCTCCTATACCGCGTGCGGTTGGAACGGATATCCCGGAACCCTCTTCTCGGGGTCCGGATGTTCCACGCCCTTTTCGCATGGACAGCGGAAGTTCGCGATCTCCGTAGGGCTGAGCGGAAGTAGCTCGCCCGTGGACGGATCCTTCGGCAGACCGCCCTTGAAGTGTTCGCAGTTTCGTTCCGACATACCGTCACCTTCCTTTCTTCTTTCCGTATTTAGTTGACGATGAGCCCAGACCACAGGATTGTGATCTGAAAGCTGTTCGCTCCCCATTCGTCCACCTTTCAGACCGCAAAAACGAAAACCTCCGAGGGCAACTCGGAGGTTTTCTGCTTGCTTGGGATGAATGCCTACTCTGCAAAACCTCGAAGTTGCCCTTGATAGAGGGTAATAAAGAGGCTGACAAGAAGAAGGTTTTGCGACTGCCGATTCATGGTTGTAAGCAAGTGTAACAACGATGCGAACATTCGTCAATCAACTGTGGATATCTCGAAAGCTCTTACTGGCTTATGAATTTCGCGTCGGTGGAGTGCCAACGATTTTTGTTTTGGTTCGCTCATAGTTTTTATTATGCGATAATCGGCATTCTGTTCTTTGTGCACAAAGAACGAAGCGGGTTGGGCCCTTGGGCCCAACCCGCGATTGCGCAGAGAGACGCGGTCATCGTTTGTTCGCGTTGTGTGCTCGGCGAGCGGTATGGTGTCGCCTCGCCGGAGGTGAATGAACCGCTTCAGATGCCTCCGATCGGTTCTCTGCGTTCTATCCGAGCGATCTCCTTTCCGCACGCCAGGTGAACGACCGCCCCGTCCCCCAGAATGTGCACGCTCGGCACTTTTCGCTCCGCGGATCCGGGGAGCCCGAGCGCTCCGTTTCCTTTCGCGAGCGAACACCCGCAGGGAAGGTTCCAGATGTCCGGGTGCAGGCCATGGAGCCCGGCATAGTTGATGTTCCGGTCCGAACCCGAACTGCGGACGATACCGATCGCCACGTCTTGTATGCTCTTCAGAACGGCGTCTGCCGCAAGACCCATCGCACTTCCTCCTCTTTAAAATTGGTAAGGTGCCTAGACAAACCAAAACGCCTCGGTTTGTCTAACCGAGGCGTTCTTGCTGTACCGTTCACCCGACTACGACAACAGCGCCCTGGTCAGACCCCGAGGGATAGTAAACGTAAACGACAGAAAAAAACTCTGGAAGCGCGGCGTTCTGTTCATAGTTGTAATTCGATTATACACGCGCAAAACGTAAGGTCAACCCCGACGCGCCGTGCGGTCGGGGCTCCGACCCCGCTCGGGCGTCGGAGTCACCGCCCGTAGAGTCCCGTGAGCTCTGCGACGGCAAGAAGGTGCTGTTCGATGCCCATCTCAAGCTGGGTCCTGTTCGCGCCGGCGGTCAAAAGGTCCAGTACGATATCCAACGCATACACTTTAAAATAGTAGCGATGACTTTTCCCCGGCGGCGGACAGGGCCCGCCATATCCCGTGCGGCTAAAACTGGTCGTGCCTTCTACGCCGATATCCTTCGCACCGACCTGTATCTGCGTCGTGTTCGGCGGAATGTTCCAGACCACCCAATGCGTGAACGTGCCGACAGGCGCATCCGGATCATCAACCATCAGGGCGAGCGACTTCGTGTTCGGCGGAACACCGCCAATACGAAGCTCAGGACTTACATTCTCTCCGTCGCAGGTGTACCGCTTCGGAATGGTTCCGTTATGTTCGAATGCGGGACTGGTGAGTGTGAGCATGGTTGTTGTGTTTGGTATCGCAATATGTTGCCGGGACTGGACGAGAATACGATCCGCGAACGCCGCGACGGTGAGGAGCACCCCGATTCCTAGTATAACGCTTCTGCGGAAACGCATGGTTACTCGACCTGAATAGCTGTCTGGGGCGCGGATCGGCGGAAAGGACGCTTTGGCCACATTCTTTTCTGAACGGGGCGCTTCTTCTGCGGTGAAAGGTCGCCACGCCATTTGAGTCCGATATCGATCTTCGGCCGTGCCGCATCCTTCTGCTCCATCTCTTTCGCCGCCGCGGAAAGATATTCTTTGTATTCGTCGCGGAATACGGACATCGGAATGCCCGTCCGCCCCTTGCTCATTCCCGGATACCGCCACGCGGAGATGATCTTCCGCTTCCGCCCCGCATCCTGCACCATCACCCACAGCTCCTGCGTCCATTTCTCGGTGGGTTTACCCTCTGAAGTTTCACTATGCAAGATTTGAGAGGGTTGCATCGCCGCCATCGTCTTCGGCGCGATTCCCTCTTCTATCCGCTTCGGAAAATGTAGAACGCGCAGAACGCGCTGTGCCGACAATTTATACTGGCGCATCTTTCCGCGAGCGTGAAACGTCCAATAGATGGCTCTCTGCTTCGGGATCATGGGAATGGATTCCGATCGGGTTCACGCATTCTCCAACTCGCTCCGCGCGCCATAGTATGCGCAGTAGTCGCACGACGTACCCGGTGCGGGCGGAGCGTCCGCGACGAGTGTCTGCTTCAGTCCCGCAAGCGTTTTCGGTATCCACGCATCGCTCCCTTCGTACGGAATGACCGTGACCCTGAATTCCAATTTGCCGTCAAATGCCTCCGCATCCGCATTGCCGTTGCAATATACGAAATACGCGACGGGCGAGACCGTAAATCCGTTCCGGCGGAAGAGCCACTGATACACTTCCACCTGCCGCTTGTACCCCATCTGCCACTCGGCATCGAGCGTAACTTCAGCCGTCTTTGCCGTCGCTTTGTAATCCACAACGTGCAGCTCCCCTTTCGGATTCACCCACACGTCGTCGATGCCGCCGCGGACGAAAAGATTGGTCGGCTCATGCAAGTATCCGATGCCGCGTGTGCGCGCATCCCGCCACTCCTCAAGTTTTTCGTGTGCATAGGGGACGGCATCGATCGTATACGTCTTCATCAACGGATGCGGTTCCCCTTTCGCGCGATGAATATCGAACTCTTTTTTGAGCAGCGCATCCACGGCGGAGTTCAAACTGAACGGATATCCCGGCGGGCGGCCGATGCCAAGCCGCTTATCAAAATAGAAACACCGGGGACATTCGATAAAAAGATCTATCCCGCTCCGGCTCACGACGAATGGTTTGTCCGAACCGGGCTCAAAAAGGCCGCGCGTCTTCTTGGGTTTATAGTAGTCCGACATCGTCCCACTATTCTAATCCTTCTCGTAGAAATGATGAAACTGATTGACTACATGAACACTCTATTGCATACTATCGAACAGAACACACCGGGACGGTTTCTGTTCCGAAAGGAGAACTGAATGAGCGATATGCCAGCGGCGGTGCTTCTGCCGTCGCCAGACGACCGCTTCACAAAACGCTACGTGGTCTCCGACCGCGAGATTATCGTGGAGGGCAGGCACTGGCCGGGCCAGTGGCCCGCCGACGTGGAGTTCCAGATGAAGTACGGACCGACGGTTGTCCACGGAGACCTCATCCAGCACTACCTCAAGCTCGTCTCCCGCAAAGTGACCGTCATCCTGAACCGGCGGCTCCCCGTGCGGATCAGCGTCCTCGGCCTTCCTACGCCGGACGCCTTCCTCTCCGTTCACGACGGACGCGCTACGGACGACGTGCTCCGCACCTACTGGGAGGCTCGCGGCCTCGCCCTCGGCACCCTGCGGAAGCTTCAGCAGGACTTCCCGCTCGCGTTCCGCGAGTAAGAACGAACACTCAGAAAGCCTTCGAAAGAACTTCTGCGCCTCCCAGCGCTAAGCGAACCGACCAACGCACGAGGGTGGCCGAAATCTCGGCCGCCCTCGCTCTTTTTTATATCGGTATCGCCATATGCCGCGCGACGAATTTCCGCAACTCCTCCACCGCGACGACGGAAAAACTCACGCCGATCGCGAGCGCCCAATCGATAGGCGCGAGCGGAACGGTAAATAATATCTTTTGCATGAACGGCGTATACACAACGAACACGTGGAGTGCCGCGGAGCCGAGAAGCGCCCACACGAGCGCCCGGTTCGCGAACACTCCCTTGAACGCCGATGCCTTATCCGACCGGCAATTCCACGCGTTGAGCCACTGGAAGACCGCGAGCGCCGTGAGCGCAACGGTCGTCGCGCGCAGCGGAGCGTTCCACGAGTAATAACCGAAGAGCAGCAGCGTTCCAACCATCATCGTCCCGCCCATGAGCACCGCGCGGGAAACCATACTGCTTTGAATGAGATAGCGATTTGGACGACGGAATGTTTTTGTGAGAAGCCCCTCTTCTTTCGGTTCCACGGCAAGTGCCGCGCCCATAAAGGGATCGGTCACAAGATTCAACCAAAGGATCTGCGCGGGCAAAACCGGCAGAGGCAGCCCGATAACGATCGCGCCGACGACCGCCAAAAGCTCGCCGAGATTCGTGGAGAAGAGATAAAGGATGGCCTTTTTGATCGTGGCATACATTCCGCGCCCTTCTTCAATGGCCGCAACGATGGTGCCGAAGTCGTCGTCCAGAAGCACGATATCTGCGGCGTCTTTCGCCACCTCCGTACCGATGCGCCCCATCGCAACGCCGAGGTTTGCCGCAACGAGCGAGGGTGCATCATTCACGCCGTCGCCCGTCATCGCAACCACATCCCCCTCCCGCTGATACGCTTCGATGATGCGCATTTTATCCTGCGGCGTGATGCGCGCGAATACCGTTGTCCGCCGAAGAACGGCGCCGAGTTCGGCATCGTTCATATCCTTCAGCTCATCGCCGGTCACGACCGCATCGCCCTCCCGCCAGATGCCGGCCTGCGTCGCGATGGAAACCGCAGCGAGCCGATGATCTCCCGTCATCATTACGAGCCGCACATGCGCCGCACGGGCGCGAGCGACCGCGCCGGGCACCTCCGGACGCAGCGAGTCCTCCATGCCCAAGAACCCGGCGAAGACCAGATCCCGAGGATCATCCAATTGCGGATGCTTTCCCGATGGAATATCGCGATACGCAAGACCCACGACGCGCAATCCCTCGCCGGAAAGCTGGTGGAATATGTCTTCGGCATTCGCACGCCCCTCGCTCCCAAGCGGCGAGACGCCCGTATTGAGGAATGCGAAGGAACACCTCGCAAGAATGGTCTCGGGAGCTCCGGCGACGACAACAAGCATGCCTTGTCCATTCCGATACGCCGCCGCGTGATATTTCGTGCCGTAATCAAAAGGCTCTTCCTCCACGAGCGGCTGTGCGCGCAACAATTCTTCGCGTGCGAATCCGAGCTTCTCGGCGAACGCGATCATCGCCGCCTCGGTGGGATCGCCCGACACTTGCCACAGAGCTTGTTCTTCGCGAAATGCAACCTGCGCATCCGCAGTAAACGCGGCAAGTTTCCCTATGAGCTGGAGCGCCGGATATGACACCGCACGCGCCGGCCCAGCGCCCGCAATGTGAATCTTCCCTTTTGGCTCATAGCCGGTCCCGTCGACCATGAACAAGCGTTCGCCCGCAAATACGCGGCGGACGACCAGTTCGTTCTCGGTCAGCGTACCGGTCTTGTCCACGGCGATGATATTCGCCTGGCCAAGCGCTTCAACAGCCTGAAGTTTCTTCACCAGCGCATTGCGTCGCGCCATCCGCCATACGCCGGTCGCAAGAATGATGGTCATAACAAGCGGCAATCCTTCGGGAATGATGGATACCGCGAGCGCGACGACCGTTGAGAACATTTCCCGCATGGGCCGTCCGGCCCCGATACCGAACAGAAAGAGCAATGCGCTCAGAACGAATACCGCGATAACAATAACGCGTGAAAGATGCCGGATATCTTTCGCAAGAGGTATTTCGGCATCAACGCCGGCGATAGCGGCGCCGATCTTGCCAAGCTCCGTTCGCGAACCGGTCGCAACAGCGATGCCCCGGCCGAGACCGCCCACAACCACCGTTCCCTTGAATACCATATTTGTCTGGTCGCCAAGCGACATCCCTTCGCGCCGGATGGGCTCGGTGTGCTTATGCACACGAACGGATTCGCCGGTAAGCGACGATTCGTCAACGCGAAGGTTGCGGCTTTCGATGATACGGAGATCGGCGGGCACTTTCTCGCCCTCTTTGAGGATAACGATATCGCCGTCCACGACATCTTGGTCCGGAATTATAAGCTCGCGTCCGTCGCGAAGTACCGTTGCCGATGTCTCAGCGAGCCGTCGCAGGGCATCAAGCGCATTGCGCGCACGCCCTTCCTGCACGGCGCCGACTGCGGCGTTAAAGATAAGCACAACGCCGATAATAATGGCGTCATGCGTGTCGCCGATGACATACACCAGAAGCGCCGCACAGAACAGCACGTAGATGAGTGGGCTCTTGAACTGCCGCAAAAAAATAAGCCAGGCCGGTTCGGACGGCCGAGTTGGCAACGCATTCGGCCCGTCGGCGATCAAGCGTTCACGCGCATTCGCAACCGAAAGCCCGGACGCGATGTCCGTCTGCAATTCACGCTCAACGTCCCCCGTCGTCCGCGAATACCATTTCATTTCTCTTGTCTATCTTCAACCGCCTTGCGGATGCCGCTCGCGGCCCAGAAGCAGATGGGGATAGATATCAAGCAGCGCGAAAAGCAAGCTTACCACAACAGGGCCGAGCAGAAATCCCGTCGGGCCGAAAACGCCGATACCCCCGAGAACGCTGAGGAGGATAAGCAATGAATGCACGCGTACCGTCCGGCGCATGAGAAGCGGGCGCAAAAAATTGTCCGAAAGTCCGACGGCGATACTGCCCCACACCGCAAGTCCAAGTGCCGCAGGTATATGCCCGATAAGTACGAGATACAGCACCGCAGGCGATACAACAAGCGCCGTGCCGAGAAAAGGGATAAGAGACGCGATAACGGATACGAATCCCCAGAACGCGGCTCCCGGAATACCGGCGAAGAAGAATCCAATGCCGGCGAGGATCCCCTGCACGAGCGCAACAACGAGCGAACCATGCACGACGGAACGGATCGCGGCCGTGACACGCTCGCAAACGTCATCCGTATAATGCCGCGAAAGCGGCGCAAGCCGAAGAAGTTCCGCATGGATACGGTCGCCGTCCTTCAAGAAATAATAGAAGGCGATGAGCATCAGGAGGAAGTGTATGAAAAATTGCGTGATACTCGAAAAGATGGGCCCGATGTTCTGGAAAAGCCATTTCGCAAAATCTCCGACATACCCACTCACGCCGCCGAGCAGTTCGGAAAAATTCGTCTGCGGAAATGTCTGTTGTAGCGCAACAGGGATGTTCTGCGCGAACGTCCCCGCGGCGCCGGAAGCGAGCCTGCCATAAAGCACGAGGGCCTCACTGAAGACCTGCGCGAGCAGAAAAAATAGCGGAGTAAAAATAAGAAGCAGAACGATAAATACCGTACAGAACGCGGCGAAACCGTCATGCGCCCCGAGGAGGCGCTGCACCAGCCGATGGAGCGGCATGAACACGACGGCGAACGTCGCGGCGAACGTAAGCGGCGTCAGAAACGGCAGATATACGAAGAATACAAGCCCCGCGACCGCGAAGAGTAGCAGAAAAAAGAAATACACTTCCACCTTCTGGGAATCCATGCCTTCTATTATATCATGCAACACGCACGGCCCCCTTGCGCATAATAACAATCCTACCCGCCGGCGTCAGGCGAACAAGCGTGGAGGGCTTACCGTGCAAGCGGCCGGCATCAACATAGAAGTCGACTTTATCTGCAAAATATGTTTTCGCTTCGCGAATGGTCTTCGCCGGAGGTTTGCCTTCCCAATTCGCGGACGGCGCAACAAGCGGCCCGGTCTTTTTGAGCACGTGTTGCAACCACTTCGGTTTTGGATATCGAAATGCGAGCGTCTTCGTATCGCGATGAAGATAGGCGAATTTTTTATTTTTGCACGGCAAAACAACGCTCACTGCGTTGGGCCAGAGTTTTTTCAGCGATCTCCGCTCCGCCAATGAAAGCCGGACATCGAACCGTCTAAGTTCGGAAAGCGACCCAATGAGAATGATCATCGGTTTCTTGGGATTCCGCTTGCGAAGATGGTATATGCGCAAAACGGTTTTTTTGCTCAACGCCGAACCGACGATGCCATAGAGGGTATCTGTCGGAAGTACGCCAACATCACCGTTCTGCAATGCGCGGATAATGACCGGATGCGTCCGCATGGACCTATATTACAATAATCCCTTCGCCGCGCGCGCTTCGTCTCCTTCGTCGAGCCACACTTTGCGCAAACGGATGGACTTCGGCGTTATTTCCACAAGTTCGTCATCGCCGATGTACTCAATAGCATCCTCAAGCGAAAGCGTGCGCGGCACTTTCAAAAATTCCGACGCGCCGTCATTCTTGCTCCGCATGTTGGACAACTGTTTTTCCTTGCACACATTCACGCGGATGTCTTGTTCTTTCGCGTTCTGCCCGACGATCTGCCCCTTATACACCTCAACGCCCGGCCCGACGAAAAGAATCCCCCGTTCTTCCGCGGCGATAAGCCCGTACGTCCGCGTCATCCCCGTTTCATGCGCCACGAGCGAACCGTGCGGGTTTGCGGCAAAGTCACCCCGATATTCTTCAAAATCCTCAAAGATGGTATTCATGATCCCCAAACCCCGCGTATCCGTAAGGAATTGATTGCGGAATCCGATGAGTCCGCGCGTCGGCACCAAAAATTCCATGAATGCCGAGGAATTCTCCACGCGCATCTCGACCATCGTTCCTTTCCGATTACCCATGTGCTCAATGACCGTGCCGGTATACTGCTCCGGCACTTCCACCGATAAGCGCTCTATGGGTTCCAGTTTCTTTTTATCGTTCTCTTTGAAAATAACTTGCGGACGTGAAACCTGGAATTCGTATCCTTCCCGGCGCATCTTTTCGATAAGAATGGAAAGGTGGAGTTCGCCGCGGCCCGAAACCACCCAACGGTCGCGCGCGCCGGCGGCATCTTCAACGCGGAGCGCGACATCGGTTTCGATCTCTTTCATCAGCCGATCGCGGATGTTGTTGGACGTCCCGTACTCCCCTTCGCGCCCGGCGAAAGGAGCATTGTTCACGAGAAAGGTCATCTTCACCGTCGGCTCTTCGATATCAATGACCGGAAGCGGTATCGGATGTTCGGGATCGGTGATGGTCTCGCCAATGGAAATATCGTCGATCCCGGCAACCGCCACAATATCGCCCGCTTCAACCACATCAACGTCCACGCGGCTTAATCCGTCAAACGTCATCACGGCGGAAAGCATCGCTTTCTTCGCGACACCGGCACGATTGATATGCACGATAGGCTCGTTCCTGCGAAGCGTGCCGGCGTACAACCGGCCGATAGCTATCTTTCCCTTGTAGTTGTCGTAGGCAAGATTCACCGTCAGCATTTGGAGCGGCGCCTGCAGATCGGCCTTCGGCGGCGGTATTTCTTTCACGATGGTGTCGAAAAGCGGCTCCACGCTCTTCATTGCCTCAAGATTATTCTCCAGGCTTGCCTTCCCCTGAACGCCCGATGCATAAATGACCGGAAATTCCGCCTGCTCGTTCGAAGCGCCAAGCTCAAAGAAAAGGTCGAATGTCCGGTCAAGCGCCCAGTTCGGACGCGCGCCGGGCTTGTCGATCTTATTGATGACCACGATGATGCGGTGTCCGGCTTGGATCGCTTTTTTCAGCACGAATTTCGTCTGCGGCATCGGCCCTTCTTTCGCATCCACGAGAAGCAATGCCCCGTCCACCATGCACATAATGCGTTCGACCTCGCCGCCAAAATCCGCGTGGCCGGGCGTATCCACGATATTGATCTTCATGTCCTTGTACCGCACCGAGGCGTTCTTGGAAAAGATCGTGATGCCGCGCTCGCGCTCCAATTCGTTGGAGTCCATGATGAGATCGGTGTCCGCTCCCGTTTTGAGCTTAAAACCGATCGACTGCTTCAGAAGCGCGTCGACCAACGTGGTCTTTCCATGGTCCACATGGGCGATGATGGCGATATTGCGGATATTCATTATATGAAGAGAGAAAAACGCCCGGGCCATCCAGGCGCTGCGGCAGTATTATACGGTTCGTTCATGCGACCGTCAATGGGATGACGGCGAAAAGGATCGGGACAACCAACGCGGCACGGAACGTCCGCATTGCGTCCGCTCGTTGCCCGCAAACGGTTTTTGTTTTAGAATCCATCCGACGATGACCATTTGGGGGATCGTCTAACGGTAGGACAGTGGCCTTTGAAGCCATGAATCTAGGTCCGACTCCTAGTCCCCCAGCACTACTTGTTCTTTTTGTCCTGCTGAAGCACTTCAAGAGCCTCTTTTACAGTGGTCATGAACTGCGCGGGAAAGATGATGGTGGAATTCTTTTCCGTCGCTATCTCTGCCATGGTTTGGAGCGTGCGGAGCTGGAGCGCAACCGGATGATTGGCGATGATGTCGGCCGCCTGTCCCAATTTCTCGGATGCCTGGAATTCGCCTTGCGCCGCGACGATTTTCGCCCGGCGCTCGCGTTCAGCTTCGGCTTCTTTGGCCATAGCACGCTGCATATTTTCCGGCAGAACGATGTCTTTTATCTCAACCGCCGTAACCTGAATGCCCCACGGCTCCGTATGCACATCAATGACATTCTTTATTTTTTCATTGATATCGACGGTCTGAGACAGAAACTGGTCGAGCATAAATTGGCCGACCACATTCCGCACGGTCGTCTGGCTTATCTGGTTCACCGCGTCATGCACGTTCTCGATGGCGACCACGGATTTTTGGGAATCGACGACGTGGTAGTAGGCAACGGCCGCGATGTCGATGGAAACATTATCCTTCGTGATGATCTTTTGCGAAGGAATGTTCATCGTGATGGTACGGAGTTCGACGCGCACCATTCGTTCGATGATGGGAACCACATAGATGAGGCCGGGACCGCGCGTCCCCACAAGGCGGCCCAGGCGGAAGATGACCGCGCGCTGATATTCCGTTATGACCTTTATGCCATAGATGAGCAGAACGACGATAACAACTATTATGTAGAGGAGGATATCCATACCGACATCATATGCAGTTGCTTAACTTTAGCAACTCTTGCGTCCTAGCCGCAGCAGGAATTCCGAAAAGCATCGCTTTTGGTTATCTGAGAGAATCCTCTGGGACGCTTGTGAGGTTAGGATTTTCAACATTGCGCATCCGCAGCCGCGGTATCCAACAAGTTTGAGATACATCTTCTTCCTATCGCCGAGGGCCGCGATTGAAGTTGTTTCCGTGGTGGAACCGCGAACGCGGCCGAAAACCAGGACGACCTCCCTGCGCACCGCCGCCGAACCTGCGGCGCGGAGGAGGTCCTGCCGGACGTTCAAATACGCTCGCGCGGGCTGGCGGTAGCTCCGGGAGCCGTGAAAGCGGCAAGGTTCCGCGGATGAGACGCTCAATGCCCCGCACGTCGCCACGTTGGTCCGGTGTGGCGAACGATATTGCATGTCCCCTTGCTCCCGCGCGAGCCGTCCGTCCGATACGGTGCACGTAATCCTCCGCGTTCGTCGGCAGGTCATAGTTCAATACAAGCTCTATTCCTTTCACATCTATCCCGCGCGCGGCGATATCCGTCGCGACAAGAATGCGGTATCTGCCGTTCTTGAATCCTTCCAGAGCGTCCCTCCGCTGGCCAAGCGAACGATTGGAATGAATTTCCGCGGCGGTATGTCCCAGCACTCGCACATCCCGTGCGATCTTCCGCGCGCCATGTTTCGTGCGCGAGAACACCAACACTGAACCGCGGTATTCCGTAAGAACTTTCTCCAGAAGCCGGGGTTTATCGTATCGGTCGACGAAAAACAGTTCGTGTGTCACATTCTCCGCGGCCGTTCCGGGCGGCGCGACTTCAATACGCACCGGCAGCTTCATATGCCCGCGCGCGATGGCGAAAATATCGTCGGGCATCGTCGCCGAAAAAAGCATCGTCTGCCGCTCCCGCGGCACGGCAGAAAGGATGCGCTTCAACTGCGGCGCAAATCCCATATCCAGCATCCGATCCGCCTCGTCAAGCACAAGCACGCCGATGGATGCGAGCGAAAGCGTTTTTTGCTCCAAATGGTCGATGATCCTCCCCGGGGTGCCGATAACGATCTGCGGATTTTTCTGCAGCTGGAGGATCTGCCGGCGAATGGGTTCGCCGCCGATGATATTCACCGCACGCACGCGGAGCGGCCCCCCGATCTTCTCGATGGTCTCGTGCACTTGAAATGCCAACTCGCGCGTCGGAAGAACGATGAGTCCCCGCTTCCCCGCAAGGGCAGCCTGGATCATTGGCACGCCGAACGCGAGCGTCTTGCCCGTGCCGGTTTGCGCGATGCCGATAAGGTCTTTGCCTTCCATGCCTGGCGGTATGGACTTCGCCTGTATCGGCGTCGGTGTGACGAACTGCAACTTCTCAAGAATGCCGAGAATGCTGGGCGCAATGCCGAGGTTGAAGAATCCGGATGGCTGGCTCATGTCAGATACCGTAGCACAAAACGGGTTATTATGCGTGTCGTTTGGCAAATTCGGTATAATTGACATATTCTCTCAGGGTGCGGCAACCATCCGCCGCCACCCACAGTAAAGACCCGCCATGCAAAAGATCATCGACCGCCACAGATCGCTCTGGGCACAGCGCTCATTCATCCTACAGGTTAGTGGGAGCATCCTCCTGCTCGTCTTCGGTGTCTTTACGACCTATTTCGCGAATATCTACACCACCATCCGCGCAAGCAACGCGGTGACGGATATCATTTTGGACAATATCCCTACGGTGAACGTGAATTTTGTCTTCACGGACGGCGCAACGATCTTTGTCATCTTCATCGCCGCGGTACTCCTCTACGACCCGAAACGGATACCGTTCGCGGTAAAAAGCATCGCGCTCTTTATCGTTATCCGTTCGGCATTCGTAACGCTTACTCACCTTGCCCCGCCGCTCGGAAGGTCATATGTTGACTCCACGGACGTCCTCTATCGCGTCAGCTCCGGCGACGACCTCTTCTTCTCCGGACATACCGGCCTCCCGTTTCTTCTCGCTATCATTCTCTGGGATCATAAACCGCTGCGATACACATTCCTCGCGCTTACGCTTGTAAGCGGCACGAGCGTCCTCCTCGGACACTTACACTATTCCATTGATGTATTTTCGGCGCTTTTCATCTCTTTCGGCATCTTTCATATCGCACGGTATCTCTTTCCGGAAGATTACAACCTGCTCCATCGTCCGCCGCGGACGAGCTGAAAGAAACGCCATTCCGGCATGCCGGAATGGCGTTTCTTGTTCTGCCCAACTGCACCTTACGGCGTGACCGTGAGCGTTCCCTTCATCCCCATCTGTCGGTGGCTACCGACCGAGCAGTAGTACTCGAACGTACCCGCCTTGTTCGCAACGAACTCTATCGTTTCGCTCTGACCATCCGTGAGAACTTTTGTCGCGGCATTGAAT
>JBEEJO010000010.1:0-18946 GCA_041169145.1 Candidatus Parcubacteria bacterium
TTTCTCTATAATGTGGTGGACAAGACCTACTACGACGTCATGGATAGCCTGCCGGGGGAGTGGCAGACGCGGTATCACTTCATGATAGAACGTGAGTTCGCGCTCGGTGCGGGCCGGCTTTTGAGCTTCGGAGCGCTGCTGCTCTTCCTTACGCCGCAAAATCAGGTCGCGATAGCAACGCAATGGATCCTGTGCATCGCGGCGCTGCCGCTCCTTGTCGGCGTTCTTCAATACGTCATTCGTCGTGAACCCGTTCCGCACCGCGCATGAACATATTTCCTCTCACGCAATTTGGCGACCCCGTCCTGCGCAAGAAGGCGAAGCGCATGAAGCCATTGCTCGTCACAAAACCCGACTTCCCGCAATTCATCGCGCAGATGTTCTCTACGATGCGCCGCGCGGATGGCGTTGGCCTCGCCGCGCCGCAGATCGGCCTACCGCTCCGGTTCGCAGTGATAGAGGTCGGTCCCACGAAAAGCCGTCCCGGCCGGAAGAAAAGCGAACGCATCGTCATCATAAATCCGAAAATACTCAGCGCGTCAAAAGAGAAAGCGTACGATTGGGAAGGATGTTTGAGCTTGGATGGCGTCCGCGGTAAGGTGCCGCGCCATAGAAAAATTATCGTGCGCTACACGGACGAGAAGGGAGTCACGCGCATGCGCACCGTCTCCGGTTTTCTCGCGCGCGTCTTCCAGCATGAAATAGACCACCTGAACGGCACGCTCTACGTAGACCGAATGGACGATATGAAAACGCTTTCCACGCTCGCGGAGTTCCGGAAACGTGTGAAATAGCCCGAAAATCAGCGCTCCATATTTATTTCTTCTGGTCTTTGCCTTACTCGCGGAGGTTTTTACTCTTGCGGAAGCTATCGGAATGCCGGAGAGATCGGTCCGAGCGCATAATGCGTTATGTGTCCGGTCTCCGGCCTGAGATGCAGGTGCGCGAGCCCGCCGGAGGCGAGCGACGCCGGTTCCGCAAGGGCGAAAACCGAAGCATATTGATTTTTTGTTGTATTTATGTTATAACACGGAGCAGTATCGCTCCGGATGGTCCGGTTGCGGACTCGAGAATTCGAGAAAGAAAGGTGTGAAATGACCGAACTGAAGTGGCTTGAGGTCATACTTGTGGTGTTGTTGACTTTGACGGCCGTGGGCTTCTTGACGGCTACGGCAGGATGGCGGTTCAAGCAGGGCTTCCCGTTGATGGTTCTGTCGATTTTCGGCGCGCTGTTCGTGCTCACAAGGATTGGACCCCTTGTTCAGTCACAAGCCAGAACCGCCGAGGCCGCGAACCCGTCGGTGCTGGTGACCTGTGCGGATGGCGTGCGCGATTGCACGCTGATGCTCGCCTTGTCGCCAGAGATACTGCGCAGCCTTCGTCCAGCCGACACTTGGCTCTGGGCCGGATCCGACGAACCGCAGAGTCGGTGGCTTCGGGTGGAATTCACCACGCGGAAGCGTTTGCAGCGAAAGATGCCCACGAACGTGTGGCTCTACCACGAGAACTCGCTGGCGCTCCCGGACGGCCGTATGGTCAACATGGAGGAGATCCGCCACGTGGCCGTTGCGCCCGTCGGACGTTTGGATGAGGTCTTCAAGCAGTTCGACGTCGAGTAAGTGACCCCGCCTTCGGGCGACGGTCGTACGAGGGGCAGCATGCTACGCATGCTGCCCCTTGAACATTTTTAATAAATCACTATAATGAAACCTACCGTTCCCGTTCAATTGAAAGCGGCGGGCGATGCGAAAGGTCGAATGACGCGAAAGAGCAATGGCTGAAGATTCTGATAAGCAGTTCCTGGAATTCCTGGTAAAGAACCTCGTGGATCATCCGGACGATGTGAAGGTTGATCGCAAGGTAGATGAGCTTGGAGTTCTGCTCACCTTGAAAGTGAACGCGTTGGACATGGGCCAGGTCGTCGGCCGGCAGGGCATGACGGCGAAGGCCATTCGCATGTTGCTTCGGATCGTAGGCGTGAAGAATAACGCCCGCGTGAACCTGAAGATAGAAGAGCCGGAAGGCTCGACGCACGTCCGGCGTCCGATGCCGGACCGACCCGCAGGCGACGCCCCCGGCGCAAGCCACAGCGACGACCAAGGGTTTTAACAAAAAGACCCCGCGCAAGAACCGCCAGGAGAGTGGTTTTTGCGCGGGTACCGCAAGTCCCGATTGCGAGTAATTACTATTCCGATGCTTAGCTATACCGAATTAACCAAAGGCACGATGTTCCTCTACGAGGGACAGCCGTACGAGGTCATGGAAATGGCCTTTTTGCGCATGCAGCAGCGCAAAGCTGTCGTGAACACGAAGATCCGAAATCTCATTACGGGTAAGATCCTGGACCGCACGTGGCAGGCATCCGACAGTTTTGAGGAAACGGAAGTGACGCGCATGTCCGCGCTGTTCATTTATACAAGCAAGGGCGAATGCTGGTTCCACGAAAAGGGGAATCCGAAGAACCGTTTCATGCTTCCCGCCGAACAGATCGGCGAGCAGATGAACTTTTTGAAACCGCAGACGGAGGTGACGGTATTCATCTTCAACGAAAAGCCGGTGAAGGTGCAGATTCCCATCAAGATGGATTTTGTGGTGAAGGAAGCCCCGCCCGCCATTCGCGGCAACACCGCCCAGGGCGGCACGAAGGCCGTGGTCATTGAAGGCGGCGCAACCGTGCAAGTTCCGCTTTTCATCAACGAAGGCGACATCATCCGCATCAACACGGAAACAGGAGAGTACGTCGAGCGCCTCGAAAAGAAATAAAATGGCGCGCGAGACCCCGAGCAGGGTCGAAGGGTGAATGACCGGAAAAGAAGGAAGACCATCAGCCGAGTCGTAGAGTTGAACAGCTGAAGAGGAAGCGAGGCTCCGAAATTGCCGAAGAAAAGAGCCGTCAGAAACGAAACAAAACAAACCCCCAGGTTCGAAGCGCAAGAGCGCAGAGCTTGCGACATGCGCGCCACCCGGTGCTATGTGAACACATAGCACCGGGTGGATGATATCCGCGGATGCGCGATTAGCGCCGATTGCCGTTACCTGCGTATCTCACGGGTGCCGTATTTTGTGCGCACACGTTTCATCCGCGGCTTATAGGAAGACAACGACGACGTATACGTTCGTTTCACGCGTTCGGTCCTACTGCGTTCGTGATAGCTGCGATAGGACGGTTCACGGAGCGCCTTGACTAGTGCGCTGATCATCTGCGGAGCAGCCCAAAGCTCATTGCCGATCTCGCGATAGCTGTTGCCGTTCTTGATATACGTCAGAACGGCTGCGCGCCGTATCATATTCTTCCGCTCATTCGCGCCGAGAACGATGCAAAGAAAACGAGATAGCGTCTCGGGGTCGCGCTGTTGTGCTATGGAAGCAACAATGGCGTCCCAAGCCGCCCGTTCCCATGCATCGCGAGAAGAGAAAGAGCTTACGAGGGGAAGGGACAGTGAAGGCATTGCGGAATCGGTTGACCTCAGTATGACTCTATTATTCGTCCCGTGTGGGATGTGTAGGCGCTTTCCTCCTCGGATCATGGCTGTATATGTAGGTATCGCGCAGGAATCGTAGCATATGCCCGGTGCTATGTGAACACATAGCACCGGGTGGATGGCGGGTAGGGTCGTATGGAGAATTGACCCCGCGCGTGCGGTGTTCTATAACCAATTCCAGTACCGCAAGGAACCGGCGGAGTTGCCGGTGGAGGACACAATGAAAGAAACAGAGGCGTACTGGACCAAGCCCGACGATCCCGCCGCCGGTTTCACGTGGGCCATCCGGGAGAAGATGAGGCAGCTCATCGCGTACTTCGCGAGCGACGAGGATGCGATGCAGATGTGGATCATGAACCTGGACGATCTCATCGGATTTGCCCGCACGAGAAGCGTGACGAACGCGCAGGACTTCATGATCATCCAATATGCTCGCATTCCGGAGGAGGTCGCGATGCAGGCACGGGACGGTTCGCCGGGCTGGGAGACGCGGGTCCGCAAGTACCTGCACGGCGTGCTCAAGGAACGCGGGCTGGAGGAGCGATTCCTCAAGGAGGTCTGGGACCCGGGCAGCACCGTGAGCTGAAGGGGGAAGATCGGAGGATGTCATGGGAACGCATAGGCCTCAACGGCCCACGCAACAGGAGAGAAGCGGCTTCGTGAGCGATCTGCGCGGCGTCGTGAGAGAGCTGAGCGGCGAACGCGCCATGTTCATGAAAGAGAACGTCCCGCACGTGAAGCGTCTGGACGAGCTCATCACCGCTGCCGCGAAGCTGGGCATCACGGAGGCGAAGGGACTCACGTTGTTCCAGTGCGAGACGCTGCCGATGCGCATCGCGAACACGATGCTCGTGCGCGGTTCAACTCGCGCGGACGTGGAGATGTTGCTCCACCAGCTCCTCGTGAGCCTCGGGCTCGAACACCAGTACCTGGAGGTGATGTGGGGCGACCCCCGGCAGCTGCACGAGCAAGAGGAAGGACAACAATGAATGCCGTGTACCACACGGAAGACCGCAGGGCCGGGAGGCAACGCCTCCCGGCCCTGAACACATTCACGAAACGGCTTTCAAGCATACCATTGACAACGTGTCAAGCATATGCTAGTATACTCGCCGTCACGTAGGGTGACCTCCAGACATGGGCGTTCAATGATTGTCGGAGCGATCCGGCAGTTTCCCTGCATTGAACGCCCGTGTCCGGAGAAGTGTTTCGCCAAGAGCCCCATCGCGGGGCTTTTTTGATCGTTTCTATATCTATTATACCGCCACATCCCGCTCGTCGCCGCAACGCCCGGAAGTTATACACAGAAAACGCTTCCATTACCTTGACCCCTCGTGCGGCTCGCCTATAGAATACTCGCTTCCATCAATGCGAGGATGGAGGCAATATTCACATCATTTATGCGCGTCTCGTTCAAGGAGTTCGAGACCGCGCAATGCACATTTCTCTAAATCCTATGCAGGGTCATCACTCCGGCTGGAGCTGTCGGAAGGATACATTTCGCTCTCGTTGTGTTCACGCGGGACAAGCACCGTCATTTGGCAGCGCGGCCAAACGGCGGTTTTTTTGCGCTTCGGAACACCGTATGGCGGACATCCAAAGAATGAGCCCCTCGGGCCGAAGGCTTGTGACAGACGTGTTCAAGGTCGCACCAGAAGATAAAACGCTTCGTACAACCTTACGATACGACAAATAGATCTTCTGATCGCGGTCACGCTCTCTCTGTCTTCCGGGATAGATAGCGAGGGACGTGGTCGGGATCGGTCATTCGCCTCTGCTCGGTTCTAGGGGAACACCCGGCCGAGAGCAGAAGCGGGTGGCGGATTCGGCCATACAAATCAAAAGGTCGGGTGAGCAACATCTCACTAAACATCCTACATCCATTTATCCCTCCGAACGGAAACCAATAAGCGGAGGGTACACATTACACAATGAAAAAAATACTACTTAGTGCGAGTTTGATCGTTGCGGTTGGAGCCGCCGTCATCGGCGCGACCTCCGCGTTCTTCAACGACACAGAGACCTCGACGGGGAACACCTTCACCGCGGGCGCTCTCGATCTGAAGATCGACAACACGAGCTACGGTTTCGATTGGAATAATCCGCTGGCCGAAAAGCCGACCGGCGCTTGGGGCCTGAACCCCCTGAATACCTGGCAGTTAAGCGACCTCACGAACCAGTTGTTCTTCAACTTCGTTGACCTCAAGCCGGGCGACTACGGCGAAGACACCATTTCCGCGCACGTTGATAACGATGCGTGGGCTTGCGTCAAGTTGACACTCACGGATACCCCGGAGAACAACCGCAATGAGGCGGAATTGGAGGCGGGCGACGTCACGAGCGGCGCAAGCGAAGGCGAACTTCAGAGCTATCTGAACTTCGCGTTCTGGAAAGATGACGGCGACAACGTCTATGAGGAAGGCGAAGGGCCGATCCTCTTCAACGGACCAGCCAACACGCTGAGCGGGCAGTGGGAGGCGATTGCCGATGCTGCTCATGGACCGGCGCTTCCGGCGAATGGGCCCGAGACCGCTTCATACATCGGCAAGTTCTGGTGCTTCGGTACCATCTCCGAGAATGCGGTTAACCGCGAGTTGAGCGACAACACCGCACCGACCGAAGACACGACGGGCTTCAACTGCGTTGACCTGGATCCCCAGGACAACGTTGCGCAGACCGACGGCGTGAAGATGGATGTGGCGTTCTACTCGGTACAGGCTCGTCACAACGACCAGTTCCTGTGCTCGTCGTTGAATCAGCCGACGGAGCCGGAGACAGCAACAGTTACTCTCGACAAGGTTGTGACGTTCACGCAAGCCTCCGTTCAGGGAGTTGATGTGAATGACTTCACACTCCACTTGGTTGGACCGGGCGGCGACCACATCCTAGTTGATGAAGTTGCTATGCCTGGACTCACACCGGGTGCGTACACCGTATCTGAGGTCTACTCCAATGACCCCGCTGGTATCCAGTTCAACGGATCGTTCAGTGGTGGTTGCGCCGAGATTGGCGATACGGGCACTGCAACCATGAACGTTGTGGCTGGCGTGAATCCAACCTGCGTAATCACGAACTTGGTTACAACGCCAATCGAATAG
This sequence comes from Candidatus Parcubacteria bacterium, assembly GCA_041169145.1. GTDB lineage: Bacteria > Patescibacteriota > Minisyncoccia > UBA6257 > 2-01-FULL-56-20 > DATJQA01. The sequence continues at coordinate 6,581 of JBEEJO010000010.1, forward strand.
CCCAATATCCTCACGCATCTCTCCTTACCCCCCTCCTAACTTTCTGAGAAGAAACTTAGGAGGGTAAAGGGGAGGTCGGGCGAGTTTCGGGGAACTTCTCGCCTTTGAGGAAACACGAACATGAAACGAATACTCTCAAGCATAGGCCTCATTGCGGCCGTGAGCGTTATGGTCATCGGAGGGACGAACGCGTTCTTCAGCGACACGGAAACGTCGTCGGGGAACACCTTCGCCGCCGGCGCCATTGACCTCAAGGTGGACAATGAGTCCTACTACAATCAAAACGTTTGCGCTCCCGACGCGAACGACATAGACCATGACACAAACCTGACGGAATACGTCTGGCAGGGTTCGTCGCTCTATCCCGTTCCCGGAACGGACTGCACGACGAGCTGGGGTTTGGATGACCTGTCGAACGGGCATCTCTTCTTCAACTTCACCGACCTCAAACCGGACGATGACGGCGAAGACACCATCTCGCTCCACGTGCAGAACGACGCGTGGGCGTGCATGGATCTGACCTTGACGTCAAACGACGACGCGTCCTCCAACGAGCCGGAGCTTGATGTTCCGGGCGAAGTGCAGGATAACCCCGTTGACAAATGGGACGGCGAGCTTGCACAGGCGCTCAAATTCGTCTGGTGGGCGGATGACGGCGACAACGTGCTTGAGGACGGCGAGAAAATACTTTCGGGCGACGGCACCGTCCCCGGAGGCATAGAATCGCTCTACGACCTCGGCACGGCGCACGTCTTCTCGGTCGCGCTCGCGGATTCCCAGGGAAACGTCTGGGACAACACGGGCCCGATGAAGGCGAACGCGATGCCGTACTACATCGGCAAGGCGTGGTGCTTCGGCACGATGGCCCTCGCGCCGGTTGCGAATGGACAGGGCGTAAGTCCGTCCGTGAATGCGGGCGTCACCTGCGACGGCTCGGGCCTCGGCAACGGGACCCAGACCGACGAAGCGACGCTTGACGTCCAGTTCCGCGCCATGCAGGCGCGGCACAACGCGAACTTCCTCTGCAATCCGGTGACGACGGGAACCATAGTCGTCCGGAAAGCTGTTGAGCCGGGCAACGACCCGACACCTGCTGACCAGACGACCTTCGCGCCGTACGAGATAGACGGAAATGCTATCACGCTTGGCGTGCCGGTTCCGGTTGCTCCCGGTCCGCATACCGTGACGGAAACGAACAACGATCCGCAATACCAGGCGACATTCACGCTTGATTGCGCGCCTTCGGGCGTGGTGAACGTTGTCGCCGGTGAGGACTACGAATGCAGCATCACGAACACGTACATTCCGCAAACCGGAACCATAACGATCACGAAGGTCCTCTCGCCGGCGGAAGATCCCGGTACATTCGACCTGCAGATCGACAACAGTACTGCCGGAACCGGCAGCAATGTCGGTGATGGCGGAACGACCGGAGCGGTCGTCGTCGGCGTGGGTGTGCATACGATCGGTGAGATCGCCCACAGCGGCACGGATCTCAGCAATTACACACCGGTTCTCGGAGGTGATGCGGACTGCGTTGATGGCAATGTCGACGTCTCCTTGGGCGAGAATGTGAATTGCACCATCACGAACACGCGCATTCCGCAGTGCACCTACCAAGTTGGCGCGAACCTCGTGACGAACGGCGGATTTGAGGTCCCAGAAGTGACGCACGCGTCGAATTGGGACATCTTCCCGTCGCCCGTTACGGGCTGGAACGTTGAGTGGCGCGGAGACATCCCTGCTTCGTACGACCCGCCGGGCGCTGTGCCCGTGCAGTCGCGTCCGAATCCGGCGAACATCGAGCTTCATGAAGGCGTTGTCGGCCCGGCTTTCGAAGGCAACCAATACGTGGAGTTAGACTCCGATTGGGGAGGCCACGCCGCACCGGATTATTCCGGAGAGCCGGCATCGGCATCCATCTACCAAGACATCGCGACGACCGCGGGTGCGACGTACCAGATCAAGTATGTCTGGGCTCCGCGTCCCGGTACGACGGCAGCGAACAATCGGCTTGAAGTGCAGTGGAACAATGTCGTCGTTGACGACACCGGTACGATGGCCGACCCGCCCGCCGCCGGCATCCAGTGGATAGAGCGGACGGTGCAGGTGACCGCAACGGGCGCGACGACGCGCTTGCGCCTCACCGACCGCGGCACGGCTGATTCGCTCGGAACATTCGTTGACAAGGTCCAGGTGTACCAGATCTCGTGCCCCGGCGACAGCGGGCCGCAAAACCTCCTTTCCGACAGCTTCGGAACGGGAAGCAGCGCGAACGACATCCCGAATTGGGATGAAGAAGGCGCTGACTCGGACAGCACGACGAACGCGCAGGCCGCCGGCTCCGGACAAGAATCCGCGAGCGCGAACGGCGACCGATTCGCGCGCATCGGGCAGGACGAGTGGATCTGCAGCCCCGTTACGACCACGGGAAACCATGGACTCCTCCTCTCGTACTTCTGGAGAGGCGATGACGACGCCGAGCCGGACGACTTCGGGTACGTTGAGTACGCGACAGGCGGAACATGCGCTTCGGCAACATGGACTTCGGTCGCTGCGTATCCGCTTGATGCGGATCCATCCGGCGGAGAGGTCTGGAACGGAGCGGTGAATCCGGTCTCGGTCGGCATTGGAGACGGCGCGACGCTCATCCGCTTCCGGCAGGATTCGGATTCCGCGAACGAGAACTTCCGCGTTGACGGCATAAGCCTGACCGGCATTCCGAACTAGCCCTTTGGCTCTCTTGAGCACGAAGACGAAATTCTTCGAGCTCTGGCGGACCCCGACGCCTCCTTGCAGGAAAGGAGGGTCGGGGAGGCCAGGGTTTGACGACCCTAGAATAATTACCAGCGTATGAAAAAGATCGGAACCAGCATCGGCATGATATTCGCAACGCTCGCGCTCGTGGGCGTGACGTGGTTCGCGATGAGCGGAAGCTCCGGCATCACGTTCGCGATGGGCGGGTTGAACCTCACCATTGATTCCAAGGGTTTTTACAACGGCGTGAAGGTTCCGTCGGCGACATGGAAGCTGAAGAACCTCGTTCCGGGTACGGATAAGTTCTTCAACTTTGACGACGTGAAGCCGGGGGATTACGGTTGCGACCTCGTTTCTATGCACGTGCAGGACGATGATGCGTATATGTGCATGGATTTCAAGAACTTCGCCCAGGACGAAAATGGCGTGAACGAACCCGAGTCGCAGGCGTCGGGAAAGAATCTCGCGGACGGAACGGAATTTTTCGGCTGGATGGACGACGGCGACGGCAAGTATGAACCGCCGAGCGAAAAGGCGCTCTTCGGCACGTCCACCCAGGCGGCCTCGTCGGTATTGAACAACACGACCTACGCCATCGCCGACGCGCGGCGCGGCAACTCGTGCAAGAAGGATTCCGCGCGCTATGTCGGGATGTGCTGGTGCGCGGGGGATCTCGTCGTCCAGCCGGACGGGAAGTTCACGTGCGATCCGAACACGCTCGGGAATTCGTCACAGACCGATTCGTTCTCCGTGGACGTGGAGATCCGCGCGACGCCCGAAAAGTACGACAAGAAGTTCTCGTGCGGCGGGAATCCGCCCGTCAATCCTCCGTGCGAGAAGTGCGGCGGGAAAGACACGCGGGATTTTGAGAAAGAGGATAACTTCAGGCACGACGACCGCTTTGACGGCCGGGGAGACCGAAATGACGATGCGGATCATAACGGGAAGAACGGTGACAAAAAGGACGATGGCAAGAAGGGGAACGGCCATGACAACTAGAACCGCGTAACGCGAACCATGAAACGCATCGGCAACATCATCTATTACATCGTGCTCGCTGCGCTCTGCGCCGTGGCTTTGCTCGTGGCGTTCTCGGCGTTTCCGATACCGGGGAATTACGAACTCAAAGTGGTGCGGTCCGGCTCCATGGAACCGACCATCCACACGGGGAGCGTGGTTGTGGTCAAACCCGCGTCGTCGTATGCGGTGGACGATATCGTGATGTTCGAGGGCGGCATGCGCGACGAGGACGGCAAGCGCGTGCCGGTGACGCACCGCATCGTCGCGATGCACACGGAGGGCTCGCGGACATTCTACAAGACGAAAGGCGACGCGAATGAGGAGGCGGACACGGGGGAAATTATGGAGCGGAGCATTTTCGGCAGAGTGTTGTTCTCCGTTCCGTACGTGGGCTTTGCGGTGGAAGCGGCGCGCCGGCCTTATGGATTTCTCGCCATCATTCTTGTTCCGGCGCTCATCATCGTGTGGGACCAGGGCGCGAACATCTATCGCGAAGTCCGGAAGCTGAAACGGGCGAAACAAGAACACGCCGCCAATGTCTGAATTCTCCGTACAAAAGCGCCGGCAACTGCGGTCCTCATTCCGAGGGATGCTCGTGTTGTGGCTCCTCGCGGGGTTGAACTTCGCCGGTCTGCAGGCGGTGGGCGACACGCTGGCCCATTTCAATGATACCGAGGCATCTGTCGGGAATATCCTGAAGGGATCGGAGGTCGATTTTCTTGCGGAATCGCAGGTTGCGCTCCTGCGGAGCGCGATACAGGAGTCGCACATTGAGGACGGATATACCTATCACATCACCGTTACGTCGGAGAATAAGGACGGGTTTCGGTATGTGGCACGCGCGGCGGATCTGGATGGCGATTTGTGCGACGGGCTGAAGCTTCGCGCATCGCACGATGGCGCGGAAACGTACGCCGGTTTTCTTTCGGAGTTCCTGACCGATCCCATCGCCTATGAGGGTCCGACGAGTTGGGACTTTGAGGTCACGCGGCTTTCCGACGGGTTGTATGGCATCTGTGCTTTTGACCTTGAGTTCGTCGGGTGGCAGGGCGGCTCACCGGTTCCGTCCGGCTATACCGATCTTGAATCTCTGCATGAAGTGGTGAACTACACGGAAGCGGGCGAGGATGTGCAAGTATCGCCGCTTTTCGCCTTCGCGCGTTTCGGCGGCGCGCCTCCTGTTGGCGGCGAAGGCGATGTGCTTGGTGTTTCGGATGAGGAAGGAGCTGGAGAAGACGCTTCGTCAACGCCGACCGCCGTGGATGCGGGGCAGGAGAGCGCGCCGCCCGTGGATCCGGATGCGACATCGCAAGGCGGGGGCGGGGGACCGGCGGTGAACGACGCTCCGCAACCGGAAGCGACCGAATCGATCGACGCCACAAGCACTCTTCCGGATGATCCGCAAACGCCGACAAGTACTCCGACATCAACCGATCCGGAAGCCGGAATTTCAGAGCCGCCCGCCGATGGAGCAACTCCTCCGGCGGATAATGGAACAGGTCAGCCGCTCGTGGACATGGCCGCGACGATGAGCGAACCGAAAAAAGAAGAGCCGCCCGTCACGCCGGATGTCGTTGATGAAACGACGGATCAGAACGCGAACGGCGGCACAGATGGGAATAATGCTCCGCCAGAACCGCCGCCGGCACCCGAACCGCCGCCACCGCCGCCCGCGCAGGAATCCGCGCCGCCGCTCGTGATAGACATCATCTCTCCGAGCTAGAACAGAACGTTTCCGGGTAGCTTCCGAAACGAAGTTCATCGTTCACACCATTCCACCATTCTCAAGAATGGTGGAATGTTTTATGGAGGAGAAATGGAGAGAAAAGAGCGTGCGGGAGGTGAGCGCGTGAAAAATGCCGCTATGGGCGGGATTTGCGTTATTCACAGGATGTTGCGAAATCCTCTTGACACTGCAATACGGCAGACCTACGATATGGCCACGCTTTAGGGAGCGGACCAGGGAAGAACCTCCACAACGGAAAAGGTTTTTTCGCAGAATTGCCGCTCGTCGGAGACAGGGAACCCCGATGGAACACGATTCCAGGGGGTTTTTCTATTTCCGGTCGCGGTCACAGGTCATCAAAAACAAAAAATATTCATAACAACATGACGAATGCATCACTTCGTCGCGCGTTGGTTTCGGTGGTCGTATGTTCAATCATTTTGAGCTCGGGGCTCTCCGGTATTTCCGGTTCGCTCCAGCTTGCAAAGGCCGACGACACGACGGTTGCGGATCCACTTCCTCCGGCAGCCGATCTGGCGCCTGCGGATCCCGGACCTGTTCTTGTACATGATGCACCTGTTGACTCGGCGCTCGCACCCGCCGAGGATATTTCCACACCGAGCGACGAAGTCGTCACGCCCCCTATTGAAAGTGAAGCAAACCCAACTTCTCCTGAAGGCGAGGTAACCGTTCCGGTTGATCCTTCAACAAGTTCAGGACAAGTTGCACCAAGCGATGCCTTGGCAACGGATGAGACAACCCCATCAGCAGATACGTCAAGCACACCGAGTGATGCCTCGGTAACGCCTGAGCTTGCTCCCGGCACAGAACATTCCAACATTCTTGAGAATGTTGGAATGTCCGTAGAGTCGGTTTCTACGACGGAAGAGGTGGTTCCTCCGGCGGAGCCGGTTGCGGAACTTTCTCCCGCCACTGACAGTTTGGACGCGCCGTCCCAGCCGGCTGATGCGCCGCTCACGAGCGTTGACCTGCCTCAGCTCACAACCGACAAGGATGACTATCATCCGGGCGAGACCGCCAGTATTTTTGGGCGGTTTTTTGGCGCCCTGCAGAATGTGGTGCTGAAGATATTCGGCTATGACGAAAGCGGCACGAACGGTTATGTGGAAGAGGTACAGAATGTGACCGCGGATGAGCAGGGTTCGTTCACGACTACGTACACATTGGATGGCGTCTATCGTCCGCTCTATAACATAGTTGCGAGCGCATTGGACGGAACGCCGCTTGCACAAACGAGTTTCGCAGACACGGATACTGGTTTTGACGTGCCAACAGCGACACACACGCCAAATTCATGGTCTAACAATACCGTAGCCAACGTTCAGAGTAGCAATAATGCTCGGACGAACACCACTGGCATAACTAATCAACAAGGTTATTCGAATTTTGGTTTTGGTATCCCAGCTGGTGCCGTCATTAATGGTATTGAAGTCGCGGTTGAATCTCAAACATCAGATAGCGGTTGTGCCATAGGGGTTAACTTATCGTGGGATGGAACTAACTACGCGACACAGCAAACATTTACGCTAAATTCTGCGAACACAGACACATCACACACCTTTGGCGCATCCGGATCTTTATGGGCAGGCCATACTTGGGTCGCATCAGATTTTTCGGATGCAAATTTCGTAGTCAGACTTCAAGGTGTAGATCCTGGCACAAGTTGTTCTGGCGGGACTGCGACATTTGCAGTTGATCAATTGCAAGTCAGGGTAACTTACACCAACAACCACACCATCACTGCATCTGCCGGTGCTGGCGGAACAATAACACCATCGGGAGCGGTGTCAGTATCTGATGGTTCAAATCAATCTTTCAGCTCCGCGCCGAGCGCGGGCAACGTTCTTTCGGATGTTCTCGTGGACAGCGTTTCACAGGGACGAGCAAACACCTACGCATTCACGAACGTCACCGCGAACCACACCATCGCCGCAAGCTTTGATAGTGGTTGGAGCGCGCCAAGCGCGAACGGCACTCCGGGAGCATGGACGAATGGCGGGAACGCGTACACGAGCAATGATAGCTATGCGAATACTCCAACAACTGGCGGAGCGAGCGTAAACGGCTCAGCGCAGGGGTACCGGAATTTCGGGTTGAGCATCCCGGCCGGCAATTCAGTCGACGGAATACAGGTTGCACTTGAGGCTCGCGGTACTGCGGGAGGCAACGGCACGAATACGTGCGAACTTCGCACGCGTCTTTCATGGGATAACGGAACAAGTTTTACAGACTACCAGACCGTCGTTCCGGGAACTTCTGATGCCACCTTCCTTGTCGGTGGGGCGTCGAATACCTGGGGTCACACCTGGTCCGCAAGCGAGATCGGGAATGCGAACTTCGTTCTTGAAGTAAGCATCAACGATACCGATTCAAATTGCATTACGGGTAGTACGCCGACAACTCCGCTCTACTTGGATGAAGTGCAGGTCAAAGTTGCGTCATCGATAGACACGACAGCTCCATCGGTTCTTTCCATTGATCGCGGCTCGCCGGAATCCGTAACAAACTCAGCGAGCGCGACTTGGCTCGTCACGTTCAGTGAAACAGTAACCGGCGTTGATACGAGCGACTTCACGCTTGTTACAACGGGCGGCATATCCGGAGCTTCCATTACGGGCGTATCGGGTGGACCGAACCCCTATATCGTGACCGCGAACACAGGCAGCGGAGACGGCACGCTTGGGTTGAATCTCGTTGATAATGACACGATCGTTGATGGTTCCAGCAATAAGCTTGGCGGAGTGGGCGCGGGCAACGGCAGTTTCACCGGTCAGGTTTATACGGTGGATAAAAGCATCCCGACTGTCACCATCAATCAGGCGGCCGGACAAGCCGATCCGGCGAGTGCATCTCCGGTGAATTTCACCGTTGTATTCAGCGAGCCCGTGAGCGGATTTACGGCATCGGATGTCGCCATCACTGGAACGGCGAGCGTGGGAACAAGCAAGACCATCACGACGAGCACCGCGACTACCTACAATGTCGCTGTGAGCGGCATGACGACGAGCGGAACGCTCATTGCGAATATCCCAGCCGGTGCGGCTCAGGACGGAATTCCGAACCAGAGCACTGCCGCAACCTTCACGGACAATACGGTTCAGTATAATCATCCGACCTGGGCGATAACCGCAAGCGCGGGCACGGGCGGAACCATTACGCCGTCGGGTTCGGTCGCCGTGAACCAAGGTTCGAACCAGGCGTTCAGTATCGTTCCGAGCTCGGGTTACATTGTCTCGGATGTACTGGTTGATGGTGTGTCGCAAGGGAAACTGGACAGATACACCTTTAGTAGTGTTACGACTACGCATACAATCGATGTCAGTTTTGAGAGCGGATGGAAGTCACCGACTCTTTCGGATGGAACAGGATTCACGAGCCCAGACAACGCATTTGTTCCGGACAATACATATGCCACTGGTGCGCGAAATGCTGCGCAGAAGTACGCTAACTTCGGTCTTGGTATCCCGACCGGCTCAACCATTAACGGCATCGAAGTGTACGTTGAGGGATACAAAGAACAGGGAAGTACGGTAAATAAATCGTTCGATGTTGCGCTTTCATGGAATAACAGCACATATACCACCGCGAAGAACACTGGCGATTTACCGAATACACAAGATAAACTCCTAATTCTTGGTGGTCCCACTGATACGTGGGGTCGCACATGGTCCGCAAGCGATTTCTCTGATGCAAATTTCAGAGCGCGGCTCACGGCGATATTTGCGACGAATGCATCCGCTCCGCTCGACCTCGACCAACTTCAGGTCAAAGTTTTCTACACCCTCCCGGGGCACATCATCGTAGACAAGGTGACCATACCGGGCGGCGCATCGCAGTCGTTCACCTTCACGACGACGGGCTCCGGATACTCCGGATTCTCATTGACCGACGCCGCACCGGTGAATGACCAGACGCTCGTTGCCGGAACGTATTCCGTTTCGGAATCCGCCGTAGCGGGTTGGGCGCAGGATAGCGTTGTGTGCGTGAGCAGTCTCGGCGGCAGCGAACTTCCCACGGCCATCGACCTCACGGCCGGTGAAACCGTCACGTGCACCTTCACGAACAAGGATTCGATCGCGCCGACCATCACCATCGTGAATCCGAATACCACACCGGCGCAAAGCAAAACGGTGACGGCCTCCACGAACGAAGGTACGCTCACGCAGAGTGTCGTCACGTCCGGCTCGGTCTGCGATGGGACACTGACGTTCTCAACGTATGCGGACACGACCTTCACTTCGGAATCCGATAACGGCAAGAAGATCTGCTACAAGGCAGTCGATGCCGCTCTGAATACAACGTATCTCATGTCCGCGGAAATCGCCGGCATTGATACGTCCGTTGGTCCGCCGAGCGCTCCCGACCTTGAGTACACGAGCGATACCGGCTCTGCGTCCTCCGACAACATTACGGGCGATACGACCCCCACGTTCTACATTTCGGGCGCGGAGTCGAACAGCACCATTACGGTTTATGCCGATGCGGCAGTGCTTGGAACGCTCGCTATTCCGGACGGATTCTCATCCGGTGAGTTCACGCCATCAGTCCCGATGAGCGAAGGCACATACGTCATTAAAGCGAAACAGACCGATGCCGCGGGAAACGTGAGCGGATTGTCTGCGAAATTGTCGCCGGATCTCACTATTGACACGACAAAACCGGTCATCGCTTCGCACGATCCCGTGAGCGCCGCGGCAACCGGTTCTTCCGGCGCCGCCGTCACGTACACCGCTCCGGCCACGAGCGACAATGTTGATATCGCAGGCGTTGCGACATGCGCACCGGTTTCCGGTTCGCTTTTCGCGATAGGCGATACGACCGTGAATTGCAATGCAACCGATGTGGCAGGAAATCCAGCCGACCAAACTTCGTTCACGGTTACCGTGACGAATAACGCCCCGGTCGCGGTTGATGATTCCGCCACAACGAATGAAGACACGAACGCGACGGGAAATGTTCTGACGAACGACACCGATGTTGAGGGCGATACCTTGCACGCCGTCAAAGTTACCGACCCGACGAACGGTTCCGTGACATTGCAGAGCGACGGCTCGTTCACGTACACGCCCGCCGAAAACTACAACGGCTCCGACTCATTCACGTACAAGGCGAATGACGGACACAGTGATTCGAATATCGCCACGGTGAATATCACCGTGAATGCGATAAACGACGCTCCGGTCATCACGTCATCCGCACCGACGACGGCGACCGAAGATGTGCTCTACACCTATACTGCCGCCGCGACGGACGTTGATAGTCCCAGCGCTACCTGGAGCGTTGGCCCTGCGGACACCTGCGCCGGTTCCGTGAATCCGACCACCGGCGTATACACGTTCACGCCCGCAGGCCCGGTGCCGCCGGCGTCATGCGATCTTTCCGTTGTGGTGAAAGACGGCGGCTCGCCCGAACTCTCGGATACCGAAACGGCAACTGTCACGATAACCGCCGTGAACGATGCGCCGACCGCGGTTGCGGACAACGCAACGACGACTCAAGACGTTGTAATAGACATCAATGTGCTCGTGAATGATACCGACCCCGAAAAAGATCCGTTGACGCCCGTGGTATTTAGCGATCCGTTCCACGGTGCCGCGACCGTGAATCCAGACAAGACGATACATTATGTTCCGACAGCCGGTTACCACGGTGCGGACTCGTTCACTTATAAAGTGAATGATGGCTCTGCGAATTCAAGCGACGTAACGGTTTCGATAACCGTTGTCGATAATGTTCCGCCGGCGATCGCCATTACCGCACCGGCCGCGAGCGCGCTCGTAAAGGGAACGGAATCGGTGGAATTCACCGATAACGAAAAGACCGCGCCGCAATGCTCGATAGATAATTCCGTTTGGGTCGCCTGCGCATCGGCGAGCACCTTGCTCTCCGATATCACCGGATTCAGCGGTCTCCCGCAGGGTTCGTTCACGCTGTACGTGAAAGACACCGACCTCGCCGGAAATACCGGCAACGCAAGCCAAATCCTCGTGAAAGATACCGTTGCGCCGACGGTGGTGCTGAGCGACGACCATGCGGACAATATCGTTCGCGATGCCGATACCGTGCTTATTACCGCGACATTTACCGAAGCGAATGCCATAGACGAAACAGTGCCTCCGACCATCACCATCCACTCGCCGGTGCCATTGGTTGATCACGCAACCATGACTAAGGTGAGCAACTTGGTTTGGACCTATGAATGGAATGTTCCGGCCGGCAATGATGGCACGCACACGGTTTCGATCAGCGCCAGCGATACCGTTGGCAATGCGAACGAGGATGCAACCGGAAAAACTTCGTATGTGATCGACAACGTCGCGCCGGATCTGACCGCGACCTTTGCGGCGGACGGCGTCTCGATGCCCGAAGCTCCCGCGGGAACGTTCGCGCTCCTGACCCACTTCTTCCCGGACACGCACCGCATGATCCAATTCGGCGCCGGAACATCAGCGACCGAAACGTTGAAATCGGAGAAGTTCGGCCTATATCTCACGGATTCATTCGTTACGAAAGCTGACCTCACAGCCTACTACAATGCACGCACCGAACTTCCGAGCGTGTATCGCGACTACCTGATAGCCGCGCTCGATGGTTCGACGCATCCGTTCGCGTACATTGATGGCGGCACGCTGAAACTCGTTGACGCCGCGAAGTTCGACTTGATGGCCGCGACATCCGACATGGATATTCCGGACGACTATCCGCTCGGCACCTACACCGTGTCCGGAAAGATCGTAGACTTGGCCGGAAATGAGCAAACGGTTACGTACACCCTCTCCGTAACGGGGGATAGAGTTCTGCCGGTCATCAGCATCGTTAATCCCGACAATTCGCCGGCGCAG
>JBEEJO010000011.1:0-17524 GCA_041169145.1 Candidatus Parcubacteria bacterium
TGGCAACATTCAGCTCTTCCAATTCGGCCATCGTGAGCGCGCAGAGTCATGGCAAGATCTATGGCATTGCTGCCGGGACCGCGACGGTCACCGCGACCTACCAGGGTGTGTCTGGCCAGGGTGCGGTTACCGTCCAGTAAACGGGTAACGTATTAGGGATCGGCAAAAACCATTGATTTCCTTGGCTTTTTAGCCGTCGTGACGAGGTATTGACGAAAAAATAGTAGTATGATATAATGCACACCATGCAAAATCGCATGACTATCGTACGGATCGGTATCGCCGCGGCCACGCTTGCGCTTGCGGTGTCTTTGCCGCATCTTGCGGGCGCACAGTATTACGGTGTTCCCCAGGCGCAGACCGGCCAGGCGACGAATATGACCCAGAATTCCGTCACGGTGAACGGCTGGGTGAATCCGAACAACTCCCAGACGAGCTATCGTTTTGAATATGGCACGAGTTACGGCTCGCTCTATCAGAATACGCAATTCATACAGCTCGGCTCCGGTATCGGTTCCATTCCGGTCTCGGCCGTGCTTTCGGGTCTTCAACAGAACACGACCTATTACGTGCGGCTTGTTGCGCAGAACTCCTATGGCCAGGCAGACGGCGGCGTTGTGAGTTTTCAGACGATCTATACCTCCGGCAACTATTATGGCGGATACGGTAACGGTACCGGAAATATCACCATCTATCCGCAATCCATGACTCTTTCTGCGGGCCAGTCGTATTACTTTTCTGCATTCTACGATCCTGACGGACCGGGCGGAACGACCTCGCAGGTTTCTATTTCTACGTCGGCGACCTGGAACACGTCGAATCCCGCCGTCATCGCGCATCTCGGCGGCGGACATTTCGTCGCGCAGAGCGGCGGAACGGCGACCATTACGGCGACGTACCTGAACGGTTTCGGACAGGCAACGGTTTCCGTCTACCAAGCGCAGAGCGCGACCGTTGCGGAAACGCAAAATGCCGCGAACGTGACACAGACGAGCGCGACGCTCCGCGGCGCGGTAAATCCGCAGGGCTCGCAAACAAACGCATATTTCGAGTATGGGACGTCGTCTTCACTCGGTACGCGCGCCGGCGATCAGACGCTCTACGGCGTGAGCGGTTCGCAATATCTTACCTACCAACTCACTAACCTTTCGCCGCGTACGACCTACTTCTATCGCGTTGCGGCGCAGAACCAGAACGGCGTGAGTTATGGGAGCATCCTGCAATTTACGACGATGGGCAGTGGTTCTCAGCAGAACACGGGTACGGGAACCGGAACGTATCGCCCGCCCGTGACCCAGCCGTCAACGACCCCTCGGCCTTCCGGCAATACCGGTTCGACGGGTTCAGGCCAAGGAACGACCGGAACGGGAACGTCCGTTGTGGCGATTACCGCGGGAACCGAACAGATGGCTGGCGGGCAGTTGCCTGTCACGGTGAGTACGATGCGTCCCGAGCCCGGAGCCACTATGACCTATGCGATCCGCTACAGTGTGACCGGCGGTACCGGCGTGAAGAATGCGACTCTCGCCCTCGTTCTGCCGGCAGAGATAGAACTTATCTCTGCGACACCCGCGCCCTCCGAGACGAGCGTGAACGGCGCGAGCTTTTCGCTCGGCGACCTCAAGGCTGGCACGACCGGTACGGTCACGGCGATACTTCGCGTGAAGGATTCGGCAAAGCCGGGAAGTCAGATCGTCATCACGGCGATCTTGAATTACACGGGCTCGGAAGGACAAATGCAATCCGGAACGGCAACGACGCCGCTCACCGTTATTGAGCGTGGCGCAAGCGGGCAGGACGGCCGCGGAACGCTTGCATCGGCTACGAGCGTTATCCCGGGCGGTTCGCTCGTGGTATGGCTGCTCGCGGCATTGCTCCTTGTGAATATCGCGCATTTCGCGTACAGCATCGCAAAGAGCCGGCGCAAGCGGGAGCAACACGCTGATCCTCGCGCGGCGGTATATGCCGGCAATCACTACGGCTCATATGCCGGCGACCGTGAAAAGTCCGCAAATCCCGCTCCGCGCCGTGAACAGGGGAACGCCCCGGTTTCCGCCGAATTTTCTCCGCGCCAGACCGGCGGTACCCAGGTTGCGGGGAACGGGAATGGGGGAATTGTTCGCGCGATGAACGAAGCAGGCATATTCCGGGAATAAGAAGAGTAACCAGAATTCGTTATCGGTTTCATGCTCTCACAACCCCCGCTCGCGCGGGGGTTGTGACAATGCGCTGCTTTATTTTTTCGCCGCGATTGGATATGCTTTCACGCGAAGGGCCTATAGCTCAGTTGGTTAGAGCGCCTCATTTGCAATGAGGAGGTCAGCGGTTCGAATCCGCTTAGGTCCACCGAAATTCATTTTAAACCACCCATATCCAATGTTATCTGTAAAGATATTTTTAGTAAGACACGGACAAGATACAGATAATGCCACTGGAGTTTTGAATGGTAGGCGTGATACAGAATTAACCGAACTTGGCAGAGAACAAGCGAAGACCGTTGCCAAGAAATTGACCGACAACAATATCCAGGTTATTTATGCTTCACCGCTTAAACGTGCATATGAAACGGCACGTATTATAGCTCAAGAGTTGAGACTTGATACAGTAACCGCTGACGAACACCTCATTGAACGGGATTTTGGCGTTCTTACGGGGCAACCAGTTGCAGATATCCCTAAATACGCCAAAAAAACTTTACAAACCGAACACGTAAATTACTTTCTTGAAGTTGAAGGTGCAGAAAACTTTCCAACACTTTACGAACGAGCAAGAAAAATTTTACAGGAAATTCGGCAACGGCATCCGAATGAGAATGTATTATTGGTTACGCATGGCGATATTGGTAAGATGATACGAGCCGCATATCATAAATGGGATTGGGAGGATGGGCTTAAAACTCCCTATTTTGACAATACTGGGATTTTGGAACTTTCAGAAAAACAAGATGTTTTGGAATGATCGTCTATATTCTTGAAGGTTCTGTCGAGAAAAGCTTCGCCATGGTTATATGGATTCATGCGTTGTATAATCTGATTCCGATTGGCGCGAACGAGTGTTATTTTGTTTGTCCGAAATAGGTATTTTCATATGTCGGAATTGAAGAACGAATTACCTCACCATATCGCCGTCATTCCCGACGGCAACCGCCGATGGGCGAGAGCCCGCGGATTACCCGCATTTGTCGGCCATGAACGGGGCGCGAACGCGGCCGAGAAGATATTCGACCATGCCCTGAAGTTGGGGATCCGGAACCTGACGTTCTGGGGCTCCTCGTACGACAATGTCACCAAACGCTCGCACGAGGAAGTGGGATTCCTGTTCAAGCTGTTCGGAAGCTCCTTTGCGAATCTTCTTGAAGACCGCAAGAAGATCCTGGAGCAGAATCGTATTCGAGTGCGCGTGCTCGGACGGTGGCGGGAAACGTTCCCGGAAGAAGTGCAACGCATCATAGAAGAGATCATTCGGAAGACCGAATCGCACACCGAGCGCAACTTTACGCTTCTGATGGCCTACAGCGGCGCTGACGAGATGACCGCTGCCGTTTCCGCGGTCGCCGAACATGCGCGCGTTGAGCCGGGGCTTGTCGTAACGCCGGATATCGTGAAGCGGGCGTTGTGGAGCCGCGACCTGCCGCCGGTTGATCTTGTGATCCGAACCGGCGGCGAGCCGCACTGGTCAAGCGGTTTCATGATGTGGGACGTTGCGGATGCCGAACTCTATTTTACCGAAACGCTGTGGCCGGCGTTCACGCCGGAAGAGTTTGATAAAGCGCTCGCGTATTATGGCGGGCGCGAGCGGCGGCGGGGAGCGTAAGTCGTGAACGGAGAGCGGTCTTGTTCCCGATTTTTTTAGCGAGTAAGATGAGCTTAGAAATCGAAATCCCGCGCATCGCGGAGGGTTCGCCTAATGGTATGGCAACGGTCTTGAAAACCGTCGGGAGCAATCCCTTGCAGGTTCGAGTCCTGCACCCTCCGCGATGCGCGGAAAACACCCCGAATTCCGTACGACCGAATTCCTATTGCCGGCGCACATGACGAATACCGCACCACTGTCCAAGATAGTACGAGCGCTGTCCATCGCGTTCCTTGCGTTGTATTGGTATCGGTACATTCTCGTGCCGTTCGCATATCCCTTCATTGTTCTTCCGACGATATTTTCGCCGTATTCCGCGTTTGGCATGCTGCTTGTTGTATTGTTCTCGGCAGCGCACGCATGGGATGCGCTCGGATGGCGTCATGCGGCGATTTTTTTTGGCGTGAGCATGCTGCTCACGTGGGGAATCGAGGAAGTCGGTGTTCGCACGGGACTCATTTTTGGCCAATATCATTACACGTCGCTCGGACCGATGATCGGGAGTGTTCCGGCAGAGGTCCCGCTTTTGTGGTTCGGATTGCTCTATCTTGGATTCGCGCTCGCGAACGCTATTGTCGGGAACGCCGTTGTGCTGCGGGAACGATGGACCGAGCTTGTGTGGCTTTCGTTCGTCGGCGCGACGATCGTGACGGCGCGGGATGCGGTCATTGAACCTATTCTCGCGCGCCCGGGCGTTATGAACCGCCCGTGGGTGTGGGAGGAGACGGGAGCGTATTTCGGCGTTCCGATCCAGAACTTCTTCGGATGGATGGCCGTGGCACTCGCTGTTTTCATGGCGTATCGCTGGTTCGAGCATCGTCATCGATCGCGCCCGCTTGGCAGTCAGACCCGTTTTATTCGTATCCTACCCGTTGCGTTCTACGTCGGCCTCATGGTTGCCGATCTTATCGGCGGAAAAGGTCCGAGTGAACTGCCCGTCATTGCCGTATTCGCAATGGGACTGCCGTCGCTTATGGCGGCGAGGAATATTCTGCGCGAGTCCGTTGCGGCGAGCTGAATTCGGGCGTTTGCGCGCCTATTCACACTTCCGTTTCGGTCCGACAACTCGGTGTGATATACTACGTGTACCTCCTCTATGAAAAAAAGACCCAAAACAATCTCTATCGTAGGTCTTGTCGTAGTTGTTGTCGTTGCGTTCGTGATCTGGCTATCGGTCTCGGCGTCAATGGGTCCGGGGCCATACGATAGTTTTGCGCAGTGTTTGAGAAATAAGAACGTTGTGTTCTATGGCACGTTTTGGTGTCCGCATTGCCAAGCCCAAAAGGAACTGTTCGGAAAATCGGCGCGATATCTTCCGTACGTAGAATGTTCGTTGCCGAGCGGTCAAGATCAGACGCCGATTTGTGAGCAGAAAGGCATCAAGGGATATCCAACATGGGAATTCACCAATCCGGAAACTCAGACCTCAAGTCGTCTTGCCGGCGAAGTGGGTCTCCAGAGGCTTTCCGAAGAGAGTGGATGTGCATTATTGCAAGGAACCTAGCGCATGCTCGTTCCCATTGAGACGGTGAATCTCATCGCCGGTGTTTTGACCATTGCGGCGCAGGTTTTCGCGGTCTTTCTCGTGCTTGCGCTCATGTATGAAGAGCGCGATGCGTTTCGGTCTTTTGTGCGGCTTATCGAACGACATGCGCTCCGCTTATCGTTCGCCGCAACACTTGCGGCAATGCTCGGTAGTCTCTATTACTCGGAGATTGTCGGGTATGAGCCATGTATGTTGTGCTGGTGGCAGCGGATCTTTATGTATCCGCAGGTCTTGATCGCGGGAGTCGCGCTTTGGACGAATGATTGGCGAGTGTTCCGGTATCTCATGGCACTTTCCGCGGTCGGTGCCGCTCTTGCGGGCTATCATTACCTTCTTGAATGGGGGCTTGTGCCGTCGGGGTTTTGTCCAGCGAACGGTCCGGATTGTGCTCAACGCTTCGTCTATGAGTTCGGATACATCACCATACCGCTCATGTCGCTCACGGTGTTCGCACTATCGTTCCTCATTGCATTCGTCGGTAGGGAGCGCCACCGGGTTGATTCTGAGGTGAAAAGCCGGTAATATAGGCGCTGTGCCGATGTAGCTCAGTGGTAGAGCAACGCTTTCGTAAAGCGTGGGTCGTCGGTTCAAATCCGACCATCGGCTCCAATATGCTATGAAAGAGCTCACGAATCTCGAGGAACTCGCGACGGAAGCCCGGCGGTTGGCCGGGCGGCTTTGATGTAGAGCAAAAGGACATCCGTATCAAGGAGCTCACGGCGCAGATGTCCGACGCCGATTTTTGGGCTGACCGAACCGTTTCCGATCAAACCATCAAGGAACTCGGTGAGTTACAGGATCTGGTCGGTAAATTTCATGAGATAGAACAGAATCTTGTGTCGCTTGAGGCATCGTTCGATGAACCGGTGTTTTACGAGACACGGCGGCTTTTTCGCGCATTGGAACTTGTGACGCTCTTTACGGGCAGGTATGACCGGCAGTCAGCCGTGCTCTCCGTCTATCCCGGTGCGGGCGGGGACGATGCAACCGATTGGGCGAGAATGCTCTTTGAAATGTATACGGGATATGCGAAGCGCCGCGAGTGGAAAACGACCGTTCTTGATGATAGTCCGAACCGCCGGACGATGGAGCTCCGCGGCGATCATGCGTATGGGTGGCTGAAACGCGAAGCCGGCGTGCACCGTCTTGTGCGCATCTCACCGTTCTCTGCGCAGAAGCTTCGGCATACCTCGTTTGCGCTTGTTGAGGTCATTCCCGATCTTCCTGCGCAGGACGCATCACAGCTGGAGATTCCCGACCGTGATCTTAAAGTGGAATTTTCCCGCGCAGGCGGTCCCGGCGGCCAGAATGTGAACAAGGTGGAAACCGCCGTGCGCATCGTTCATGTGCCGACCGGTCTCGTGTCTTCTTCGCGGGCGGAACGTTCGCAAGCGCAGAACCGAGAACGCGCACTCACGCTTCTCAAGGCAAAACTGTTGCATCTCATGGAAGAACATCACACGAAAGAGTTCGAAACGCTTCGGACCAAAGTAAAGCCCGAATGGGGAAATCAGATCCGTTCGTACGTGTTGAACCCCTATCAGCTGGTCAAGGACCACCGTACGGAGACCGAGACATCGCGGGTTGAAGATGTGCTTGCCGGCGATTTGGACATCTTCATAGAAAGTGAGGTAGAATTAGACCAAGAATCTAGGAAGTAGCATATAGGGATCGGGATTCGTCGGTGCGAATAACCCCGGCTTCTATAAACTGGTTCCTGCATCCTTGTGTATGATCGCATTCCAGTCCGTTTACAAGATCTATAACAGCCACGCGACGGCGCTTGATAATGTCGATTTTCGCGTGAGCCCGGGCGAATTCATTTCGCTTGTCGGGCGTTCGGGCGCAGGGAAATCGACGGTCATCAAACTCTTGATCGGCGAGGAGAAACCGACCCGAGGCCGTATTTTTTTCGGCCAGTACGAGGTGAACAAGCTCAAAGATAATGAGCTGCCGACATTCCGGCGGCACATCGGCATCGTGTTCCAGGATTTTCGGCTTCTTGCCGCAAAGAACGCCTATGAGAACGTCGCTTTCGCGCTCGAGGTCGGAGGCCGGCCCCAGCGCGAGATTTCCGATCTTGTCCCTCAAGTTCTCGATATGGTGGGTCTTGGAGACAAGATGAAGAACTTTCCGCACGAACTTTCGGGAGGCGAAAAACAGCGCGTGGCGATCGCCCGCGCCATGGTCCATCGGCCTGAAGTCATCATCGCCGATGAGCCGACCGGTAATCTTGATCCGTTCCACGCGGCGGAGATCATCGATCTTTTGAAGAAGATCCACCAGCTCGGCACGACGGTCATTTTGGCGACGCACGACAAGGATATTATCAATTCCATCGGGAAACGCGTCGTCACGCTCGATCGCGGCAGGGTCATCCGCGACGAGGAGAACGGAAAGTACATATTGGTATAATACTCAAGCCATGTTCACGGTCTTCTCGCGCATTTTAAACTACGGATTCGTCAATTTCTGGCGGAATGGCTGGCCGTCCGCGGCGACCGTCGCCATCATGGTGCTTGCGCTCCTCGTGTTCTTTTGGCTCATCGTGTTCAACGTCACGACCGAACAGGCGGTCATGTCCATTCAGGACAAGATAGACATCAGCGTGTATTTCAAAACGGATACGCCGGAGGATGAGATATTGAACATCAAGCAATCCATCGAGACGCTTTCGGAAGTGAAGTCCGTGGAATATATCTCGAGCGACCGGGCGCTTCAAAGGTTCCGCGAGGACCATGCGGACGACCAGATCATTACGCAGGCCGTGAACGAGCTGCAGGGAAACCCGCTTGTTGCGTCACTGAACATCAAGGCAAAAGATCCGAGCCAGTATGTCGCCATTGCCGAGTATCTTTCCGCTCCAAGCCTGACGCGCTGGATCGATGATCTGAGCTATGCGAAGAATCAGGATGTTATCAATCGGCTGGTGACCATCATTAACACGGTGAATCGCGGCGGTTTCGTAATGACGCTTGTACTTGCGTTCATTGCGGGGCTCGTGGTCTTCAACACTATCCGGCTTGCGATCTACTCGAGCCGCGATGAGATCGGCGTTATGCGCGCGGTCGGAGCGTCGAATGCTCTCGTCCGCGGGCCCTTTATGGTCGAGGGAATCATTGCCGGCTTGCTCGCCGCTGTCGTGAGCTTGCTTGTTGCCATTCCGACGGCATATGTGGTCGCGCCGTACGTGAACGCGCTCATTCCCGGATTCAACGTGTTCCAATATTCCTATACCCACCTTGGCGAGCTCCTACTCTACCAACTGCTCTTCGGCATCGGCATCGGCGCGTTCTCAAGCTTCGTTGCCGTTCGACGATATCTCAGGAACTGACGGGGGCACACGAATACGGCGCGGGCAGTAAAAAAATAGCCGGAAAGAGGCTTATTTTTTTTTCGTACCGCTTCAACGATCTATAGCTTTCGCAAAGAGGCAACGAGTTCCGCAAGGTCTGCGGTCGCGACACCGACAACCGAATCCGCGCCGCCATAGTACACGAACAGTGTTCCGTTCACGACCGCCGCTCCGCAGGGGAACACGACGTTCGGTATCTGGCCCTCGCGTTCGTATTTCATTTCGGGGGTAATGAGCGGCGTGTCGCTCCGTGCGATGACGTCGGCGGGATTGTCCTTTGCGAGCAGTGCGGCGCCGAGCTTATAGATATTCCCCGGGTGCGATACGCCGTGGTAGAGCAAGAGCCATCCATCCGGCGTTTCCAGGGGCGGCGCGGCGATACCGACTTTCACGTTATCCCATTTGTCATCGCGCGGGCCGAAGAGCGTCATGCCTTCAAGCCAGCGGCCGGGCGGAAGGATCGGTTCCGGAGTCGCGTCAATGCAGACGTTCCTGCCGAGGCGGTGCAGGATGACGTAATGGTCGCCGATCTTTTTGGGGAGCACGCAGGCGTCCTTATCGTCATAGTTCGGCGGCGAGATCGCGCGCGGCGTTTCCCACGCGTCCCACCGTTTGGCGAGAAAATCGCTTACCGCAATGGACGAACAGGCGACGCGCGGCGGTTCTGCGCCGTTATAGGCCGTGTAGTACAGATAGATGCGATCGCCGATCTTCGTCAGTCGGGGATCTTCGCATCCGGAGTTGCCGTTCTGGATGCGTTTTTCTTCGAATGGTCCTCGGGGGACGTAGATCGGAGCGTTCGGCCGTTCGTCGATATGGAATCCGTCGCGCGACGAGGCATAGCCGAAAACGGACGTGTTATCTTCCGACATGGCGCGATAGAGGATATGCATCCGTCCATCTTCGTACAGCACGCCGGGATTGAACGTCGCTTTTGCTTCCCAGGCGAGTTCCGCGCGGGGTTCGATTATCGGGTTGCCCGTAAAACGGATAAGCTCATTTTTTTCGGAAAGCCTGTGTATGCTGGTCGGCGGTTCCGGACGGAGCTCCGCGAGAAGCTGCGCAAGCTCCATTCCTGCGATGGCGCCGGTCGTATCCGCCGCGCCATAGTAGAGAAGCGCTTTCTTGCTCTGTACGATGAGCGCGCCGGAAGGAAAAACGATATTCGGAACAAGTCCGTGCAGTTCGTACTCTTTTTCGGGAACGATCAGCGGCTCCTTCGTTTTCCCGATGACTTGTCGGGGATCGTCCGCGTTGAGCAGTGCGGCGTGGACGCCGAACACCTTGTCCCACCCCGAGCGGTAGTTCGCGATGTACGAATAAAAGAACAGCCATCCGTCGGGCGTTCTTTGAGGCGGGGCACCCGCCTCAACCTGGTCCTGTGTCCTTTTGAGCAGGGGGACTACATGGCGATCCAGATCCGCATACCAGTGATCCCAGTAATCCGGCGACCATAGATCCTCTTCCCGATCGAAAAGGGCAAGCGCGATCTTCGCTGGTGGTCTGTCGGTGTTTACGGTGAGGAGCGCGGCCATCTTGCCATTCACGCGTTCGGAGAACAACATCATCGCCTTGGAGTTGAACGGCGTCACCGGGTGTTTTTCAAAGGTCACAAAGTCCTTCGTGACCGCAAGGCCTATCTTGATACCATCTGCCGAGAAGGGGAATGTGGAGAGCGCCGTGTAGAAAATATAATATTTCCCTTCAAAGAACGTGATGCGGGGATCCTCGCATCCGAACGCCTCCCAGTCGTGTTCCGGAACGATGAGCTGCCGATGTTCTCCGAACCGGAGCGGATCATCTCCTGCGGCATAACCGATCGTAGACAGCGAAAAGTGCACACCGCGATGTTCAAGCGGTTCCGAGAACGCCCGATAGACGAGGTGATATTGCGTGCCGTTCGTTGCGACGCACGGATTGAATGCTCCCGCCGCTTCCCACGGATGCGCCGGGTTCGGCGAAAGTACTGGATTTTCGGGAAAACGCTTGAAAGTTTCCATCCCTGCTATTTCCTCATGTGTGCGATGAATTCGTCGAGCGGATAGCTCGCAACACAGGTAACCGTATCGGCTCCGCCATAGTAGACATAGAGCATGTTCTTGAGGATAACAGCGCCGCATGCGTAGACGACCCCTGATTTGTAACCGCTGTTCTCATAGACTTCGTCGGGTTCCAGAACGGGTCCGGGAGAGCGCGAAATAACTTTCGTCGGGTCGTCTTTATCCAACAAAAGCGCCCCGACCTTATACCGGTTCGGATCGCGCGAATCCATCGCGTGATAGAGAACAAGCCATCCGTCGGGCGTTTCTATGGGCGGGGCGCCGACGCCGCGTGGCATGTTGTCCCACCGGCTGGGCTCGCCTTTCCCCGTATACGTGCTTTTGATATGGGTTTTGTCGTCGAAATCCAAATGATCAAAATAATCAATGAGCACTTTCGGGGATATGCTATGGAGCACCGCATACTTGCCGTTGAACTTTTTGGGGAATACAACCCAGTTCTTATGCTGTTCGCCGGGCGGCGAGATGAGCGCGGGTTTCTGCCAGTTCCAGCGGTGCGCCAAGAAATCCTCGGTGCTGATGGAGGTCAGGGCGACGCCAGGAGGATGCCGCCCGTCGAATGCGGTATAGGTCATGTAGACTCGGCCATCAACTTCGGCGAGCCGTGGGTCCTCGCATCCGCCGAATCCGCCGCCGGAGAACGAGGGATAGCGTTCCGCGCCCGGGTCGCCAGTCGGTAGGTCAAAGGACGACGTCGGCACATATACCGGATGCGTCAGGCGTTCGTCGATATTCACGCCGTCGCGCGATGAGGCATAGCCGGTCGTGGAGATGCCATCTTGGCCGACCGCCCGGTAGAGGATATGGACTTTGTCCTTCAGTTTGATAGCTGCTGGGTTGAATGTCGCGACCGATTCCCATTCGTGGTGGGGCTGTGGCGTAATGATGGGATTTCTTGCGTGGCGTTTCAGAACGGGTTCACGGCGCACGCGGGGGAGCGGGATCGTTTTCTGCGTACCGAAGATGTGCGAGAACGGAATGGCAACGCGCATTTCGCCGCCCTGCGCGGTTTTGAGAATAAGCGTCAGGCTGTCCGAGCGATATTCAACGCCGATCGGTTCCACATCGTCATCGGTGCTCCAGAATGCCCGATCCGATCGGCGCAGCAATTTTGCGGGATTGTGCTTGTCGAAGACCGCCGCGCCGAACGCAAGCGGTTTGGATACGTAGTAGATAACCAGGATGCCGTTGTCGATCGTTGCCGGCGGCTGCAATGCCGTCAGCGGGCCATCGTCAAAGTACGGGCCGCGCGGTTCAAGTACATGGTCGTCATGTGTGCGCCATATCTTACCGTTCAATGATGTCGTGAGGCGGATAACATCCGTCCCCGTATAGCGGACGTAAAAATCCCCGACGCGAAGGCTATGAGATGCGGGAGACCGTGACCGAATTCGTTTCGCGCCCGTCCTTCTGCGCTTCGTGGGTTTCCGCGTCGGTTTCCTCGCTGGTCGTTTTTTCAGCGCAGAACGTCCCACTCGTGCGTTCTTTTTGCGCGAGATCCGTTTCGTTCTTTTGTGAATGGCCCTGACCATTACTGGGCTGATAGATGTGAAGGGTGCACAGAGATCTCCGATTGACCATCCGACTGCGCATGCGGTCGCTTCCTGAGAAAGCAACGCAAAAAGCCGGTACGCGTGTTGAGTTCCTCCGAACGGAAAGATGCGAGGTATCACCACGCGATAACCGCCGTGCACAGGTATTATACGTCATTCATGCGTTTCATACATGTGGATAAGCCTTCCCGTTGCGGCACCTTTCGTGTTCGTTGGGAACGGTTCCTGTCGGTGAAGCGCGTTCTTGCCGTCATGCTCCGGGCATTCTTATCCACATTGACAAAATATAAAAAATATGCGATGATCGACAGGCTTTTATACCCCGATTTTAACCATATATTACGGGGTATATCGGCATTTTGACCATGGAAGAACCTTCGCGAATTTGGGGCGTTTCGGTCATTGTGCCGGCGTTCAATGAGGAGGGGAATATCCGCCCGCTTGTAGAGCGGGTCGATCTTGCGTTCCGGGCGACTACGTTGCCGTACGAACTCATCATCGTTGATGATCACTCGACCGATGGCACGCGCCGCGCGATAGAGGAGTGCGGGAGATCCTATCCGGTGCGGTACGTACCGAAGCGCGGCGTTCGCGGCAAAGCCTTCTCTTTGTGGCAAGGTTTCGCTCATGCGCGATTTGCCCTGATCGCGATGATCGATGCGGACCTGCAATATCCGCCCGAGGCTATTCCCGAAATGGCCGCGCAGATCATCAGGGGCGAGACGGATGTTGTCGTGGGAAAACGTATTGCTCGCGAGACCAGCATGGCCCGCACGGCTGTGAGCAAAGGTTTTGCTTTTGTGTTCGGCCGGATACTTCATGGATTGACCTGCGATGTGCAGTCGGGACTCAAGGTGTTCCAGAGACGGATCATTCTGGAAATAGATGCGATGCCGACGCCGTGGACCTTTGATCTGGAATTCTTGACGAACGCACGACGGGCCGGTTACCGCATCGGTTCATATGATATTCCATTCGCCGAGCGGCAATGCGGCGAGTCCCACGTCGACATCATTCGTGCGTCGCTTGAGATCGGCCGGAACGCCATTGCGCTCAAATTCCGCCGACCGATGCCGATGACGATCAAACCCGATAATGAACGCACCATGATCGGTGCCGGCGTTGTGCACCGCGGCCGCCGCTTTATCACGCACACGACGCTCAACCATCACGTTTCCGCGTTCCGGACATTCGCGTTCTGGCAAAAGTTTGCCGTCGCGTTTCTCATCGGCGCCGTCGGTGTCGGCATCGCCATCGCTTGGCAGACAACGGCGATCGTGGTTATGGCGGCGCTTTCCGCCGTTTATTTCATTGATATGTTCTTCAATCTGTGGCTTGTTGCGCGCAGTATGCGCCGACCGCCGGAAATATCTTTCGCCGATGAGGACCTTCGTGTAGTAGATAATGCCGTTCTTCCGCTCTATACCGTGCTTTGTCCCCTCTATCGCGAAGCGGAGGTTCTGCCGCATTTCGTGGATGCGATGGAGCGATTGGATTGGCCGAAGGACAAGCTGGAGGTCTTGCTTCTACTCGAAGAGGACGATAAAGAAACCCTGGAAACGGCGCAGGCGCTTCATCTCCCGGAATATATTCGCCCGATCGTGGTCCCGCACTCTATGCCGAAGACAAAACCGAAGGCGTGCAATTACGGCTTGGGCATCGCGCGCGGCGAGTATCTTGTGATCTACGACGCCGAAGATATCCCGGACCCTCAGCAGCTCAAGAAGGCATTTCTCGGGTTTCGCACGCTTCCGCCGACCGTGAAATGCCTGCAGGCGAAGCTGAACTACCACAATGCGCGGCAGAATATTTTGACGCGCCTTTTCACCGCGGAATACTCGTTGTGGTTCGACGTCATTCTTACCGGTTTGCAGTCGGTCCGGGGATATATTCCGCTTGGCGGAACGTCCAATCATTTTCGCACTGCGGATCTCCGTTCTCTCGAGGGATGGGATCCATTCAATGTTACCGAGGATTGCGATCTTGGCGCGCGGATCTTTTTGCACGGATATGAGACGGCAATCATCGAGTCCGTAACGTATGAGGAAGCGAACAGCCACTTGTGGAACTGGATACGCCAGCGATCGCGGTGGATCAAGGGATACATGCAGACATATCTCGTACATATGCGGCACCCGCTTCGGTATCTCCGCCAGAACGTTCGCGATGGCCTGATGTTCCAGCTCGTCGTCGGCGGGAAGATCATGTTCCTCCTCGTAAACCCGCTTCTCTGGGGAGCGACGGCATCGTATTTCGCGTTCAAGGCGACCGTCGGGCCGGCGATCGAGGCCATCTATCCGGGTCCGGTCTTCTATATGGCCGTCATATCGCTTCTCTTCGGGAACTTCATGCATATCTTCTATTACATGATCGGATGCGCCAAGCGTGGCCAGTGGTCGCTTGTGAAATACGTTTTTCTCGTGCCGTTCTATTGGTTCTTCGCGTCCATCGCGGCGCTCATGGCCGCATACCAGCTTATCGTGAAGCCGCATTTTTGGGAGAAGACAAAGCACGGTTTGCACCTTGCGGCGCAGAAGCCGCGGCTCGCGGATATCGTTTTGCGTCCCGCACAGCCTACTGCGGAGGCGGTGGAAGGGTCTTCGGCCGGGATCGCGTCGGGCGGCGGAGATTGGGTGCCTTCCATCGTGATTCGATTCATTCCCGAACGATTTCGCGGAACGGTCCTGTCGCGCACCGGGATGCTTGCCGGAGCGCTCATGGTCGTAAATGTTCTGAACTTCTTGTTCAACGCCTTTCTCGGTCGCGTTCTCTCGTTCTCTGATCTTGCGCTTGTCACGATCGTAAGCACGATCTGGTCCATTGCGGCGATCTTTGTCGGCGGCGTCGCGGCAACGGTGAATCACCGGACAGCCTATCTTTCGGCAACGGGCGGCGACCATACAAGCGTCCATTTTCTGCGGCGGACCATGCGGCTCGCCGGGATCGTTGCGCTTGTTGTCTCGTTCGCGTGGCTTCTCGCCGTGCCGGCCCTAAGCGCATTTTTCCGTATCGATCAGCGGATGGTGCTTTTCCTCTTTACGCCAGCGCTCCTTTTCGGCGTCATTGCGTCCGCACACCGCGGATTTTTACAGGGAAAGCTCGCGTTCGGCGCGGTGTCTGCGGTCATTATCGCTGAGGCTCTCGGCAAGATCGTCATTGCCGGGGGACTTGTCGCCGGCGGGCGTCCGGGATGGACATTCATTGCCATTCCGCTCTCGCTCGGCATTTCGGCCCTCGCCGCATGGTTCTTTTCGCGCCGATTGTTCGTTGAGGGACACGTGACGAGCGGTGACTACCATTTCCCCGGACAGTTCTATGCGGCTTCGCTCATATCCAGCGTTTCGATGGCGATGTTCCTGAGCGTGGACATCGTCCTTGTAAAACATTTCCTCGACCCGGTGCATGCCGGGCAATATGTGCTTCTCTCGCTCGTGGGAAAGATGGTATTTTTCTTCGCTTCGCTTCCCGCGAACTTCGTGCTCACGTTCGTGAGCCGCGAAGAGGGGGCGGGCCGGGATCCGCGGAAGGTCTTTCTGCAATCGTTCGGCATCACGGCATTCCTCGCCGCCATCGGCGTTGTTGCGCTGGGATATTTTGGGCAATACATCGTCCCCGTGCTCTTTGGTGTGAAGGCGTACGCCATTCTGGAATACCTCGGGCGATATACGGTAGCAATCGGTCTATTCGCTCTGACCAGCGTTTTTGTCGTCTATCACCTTGCGCGCCGGCACTATGTTTTCCCGTTCGCGTCACTCGCGCTTTCGCTGGTCATGGCTGTCGGTATCTGGATGCGTCATGACACCATCGGCGATATCGTGTCCGTTATCGCGACGGTGAGCGGGCTCGGTTTTTTCATGATGGGCGCCTTGCATCTGGGCGAACGGCATCTTCGTTTCGCCGGCCGCGCACTGCGCGATTTCGTGGAAGCGTTCGTTCCGGAATACCAGATGCCTTTACCCGCGGGAAAGCGGCGCATCCTGATATTCAATTGGCGCGACATCCGCCATGTGCTTGCGGGAGGCGCGGAGGTGTATATCCATGGCATGGCACGCGAGTGGGCGCGCGAGGGGCATCAGGTGACGCTTTTCGCCGGGAATGACGGGCAGTCGCCGCGGGAAGAGACCTTTGATGGCGTGCGCATCATTCGCCGCGGCGGATTCTATTTCGTGTATCTGTGGGCATTTCTCTACTACATCACGCAGTTCCGGCGTCGATACGATATCATCATCGATTGCCACAATGGCGTGCCGTTCTTCACGCCACTCTATGCCGGTGAGCCGGTCTATTGCGTGATGCATCATGTGCATCAAGAAGTATTCCGGCAGTACTTGCCGCGCCCGCTCGCGGCATTCGCGAGATTTTTGGAGCGCGACCTGATGCGCGTCGTCTATCGAAATGTAAAGATCGTTACGGTGTCAGAATCCAGCAGAGAGAATATAGAGTCGCTTGGCGTGACGCGCGCCGGCGTTGAGGTCGTTACGCCTGGCATTGATCTCTCGCGACTCGCCGCCGGTCAAAAGAGCGCGACCCCGATGATCCTCTATCTCGGTCGGCTGAAGGCCTATAAGTGCGTTGATGTGCTTATTACCGCATTCAAAGTAGTCCTGGAATCCACTCCCGATGCCAATCTGGTCATTGCCGGAGAAGGCGAGGAGCGCAACCACCTTGAGCGGCTTGCGGTCCAGTTCGGTATCGAGGGACAAACGCATTTTACCGGACGGGTGACCGAGGATCAGAAGATCCAGTTGTTCCAGAACGCATGGGTGCTGGTGAATCCTTCGTTCATGGAGGGGTGGGGTATCACGACGATAGAGGCGAATGCCTGCGGCACGCCCGTCGTCGCGGCGGACGTGCCCGGTCTTCGCGATTCCGTTCGCGACATGGAAACGGGCTATCTGGTGCCTCATGGCGACACGCAGGGTTTTGCGGGACGCATCATTGCTATTATCAACGATCAGCGCCTCCGCGAAACGTTCGCGGAACGATCGGTCGCGTGGGCTCAACAATTTGATTGGCGCGTGCGGGGCGCGTCTTTCCTTTCCGCCATTACGGTCAGGTCGGATGACGGTGCGCCGCCTCCATAACAGCACCCATAAAACACCATGCGTACGATATCAACGACAGCGCCAACGGTTTCCGTTGGCATCACGGCACACAA
>JBEEJO010000012.1:0-16156 GCA_041169145.1 Candidatus Parcubacteria bacterium
GAGTAAAATCAAACACCATCATCGGCGGCCTGGTCATATACGGGTCTCACGATATCCGTTACTCGATCAATTGCCACGCCTCCTCCCATCTTTTCGCCTGCATCGGCCTCCGCAACAAGCAATACTGCATCTTGAACAAGCAGTATACAAAAGAGGAATACGAGGCATTGGTTCCCAAGATCATTGAGCATATGAACGATATGCCCTACATCGATGCGAAGGGCGGGGTATACAAATACGGCGAGTTCTTCCCGCCTGAGCTCTCTCCTTTCGCCTACAACGAAACCATCGCCCAGGAATACTTCCCGTTGACGAAAGAAGAAGCCCTAAAACAGGGCTACCGCTGGAGAGACCCCGATACGAAGCAATATGTCGTTACGAAAAAGCCAGAGTCCCTCCCGGACCATATCAAGGACGTGGATGATACTATCCTTACCGATACTGTCGGTTGCCTTCATAACGGAACATGCAATGAGCAATGTACTGCCGCTTTTCGTATCATCCCCGAAGAACTCCAGTTCTACCGCCGCATGAACCTGCCCATTCCCAGGCTTTGCCCGAATTGCCGACACTACGAACGCTTGAAACAGCGTAACCCCCTGAAGCTCTGGCACCGGCAATGCATGTGTGCGGGTTCGACAAACTCATCGCAAGGCGGCACAACCTATCAAAATACCGCCACTCACCAGCACCAAGGATCCTGTACGAACGAATTCGAAACCTCCTACGCCCCCGAATCGACTGCCATAGTCTATTGCGAGCAGTGCTATAATGCTGAAGTCGTATGAATACTAAAGCGTCTACTCCGACGATCCGCTTTGCGGATGTCGGAGCCCCGACCAAGGGCGTCGGGGCAATAGCCGGGTTGCACAAGCGATGATGCGCCAAGAATTCAAAAAAAATATCGTTGTTATTTACCATGGCGGATGTTCCGACGGATTCGGCGGCGCCTGGGCCGCTTGGAAAAAATTCGGTGATAAAGCGCACTACTATGGTGCGTCACGTGGCGAACCATCGCTTGATTATCTTCGCGGCAAGCAGATTTATTTAATCGACTTCAGCTATTCGACGGAAGTAGTGCAAAAACTCATCAAGAACAATGTTCGCGTTACAGCGATAGACCATCATGTAAGCGCGGAAGAAGCGACAAAACTCACCAAGGACTATCGATATGCGGCACATCATTCCGGATGCGTCCTTGCGTGGCGCTATTTCCATCCGAAAAAACCGGTGCCGCGGTTGTTGCGCCATATTGAAGATATTGACCTTTGGCGATTCAAGATTCCTCATACGAAAGCGATCCGCGCATATTTGGAGACTCAAGATATGAATTTTAAAACCTGGAGCGCATTGGCGAGCCGACTTGAGCGGCCCGAAATACGAACTTCGATACAGAAGCTCGGAGAACTTGTTCTCTCGTATCAGGAACGACTCTGCGATGAACTCATTGCGGAAGGTGTCGAGCTGGTTCAGTTCGGAAAATATCTCACGCAAGCTGTGAACGCGCCGAACTTCAATTCGCAGAATTTTACCGACCTTATCGCGGATAAGCTCATACGTCATAGGCCGCCGATGGCCATTGTGTGGAAGGCCGGCAAGAAAGGAACGAAGGTTTCGTTGCGATCCGACGGTTCCGCTGATGTGGGAAAACTGGCGGCGCGATATGGCGGCGGCGGACACGCGGATTCTTCGGCATTCCGTTTGCCGCCGGGCGCAAAACTGCCATGGACAGTCGTTCCGGAAAAGAAGCGGCGATAAGATGGCCAAGAGCACGCGGAAAAACTACTACGCCTATCGGCTAGCGGACGGGACGCAGGGGATAGCGGAAAGCTGGGCAGCGTGCGAAAAACTTGTTTCGGGAAAGATGAACGCCCGATATCGCGGCTTCGTTTCTCGGGGAGAAGCCGCCGACTGGCTTGGAGAAGGCGCACAGTATAAAGCCCGCCCGAGGCTTCCGCTCAGAACGAGATTATCTCCGGGTATCTATTTTGACGCCGGAACCGGGCGGGGAGACGGCGTTGAATCCAGTGTGACCAACGAACGAGGGAAGGATCTTTTGCATCTCATTTTGCCAAAGCGGCAGGTCAATCGCTTTGGCAAACAGAACGTTCGCGGCAATGTAACGAATAATTACGGCGAACTTCTTGCATTGTCGTATGCGTTGAAGATCGCGGAAAAGCTTGGCATACAAAAAGTGTTCGGCGACAGCAATCTCGTTATCAAATTCTGGTCGCGCGGCGTCATGAAGCAAAAAACGCTTCCGCCAAAAACCATTCGGCTTATTCGCGAGGTTACGAAAATGCGCAAAGATTTTGAGGCAGTCGGTGGAACGGTCGCATATGTTCCCGGCAGTGTAAATCCCGCCGATCTGGGATTTCATTAAAATGCTCAGCCTTCCGAAAGCGTTCATGTATTGTCCCCGGTGCGCCGGCAGACTTCAATGGGCGGCATCGCGCAGATTCGGCACGTGCCTTTCGTGCGGCAACGAGATCTACGACCAACCGAAGATCGTCGTAACCGGCATCCTTCATGACGACCAGGGCCGCATATTGCTGGTGAGACGGGCGAAAGAACCGCACAAGGGGAAATGGGATACGCCGGGAGGATTCGTTGAAACGGGAGAGTCGGCCGAAAACGCTTTGCGCCGCGAGATCAAGGAGGAGATGGGCATACGCCTTGGTGCGTTGGCGTACGTCGCGTCGTTTCCCGGGGTATATCCATACCAAGGGGTCGGATTTTCGTATTTGGAACTATCGTTCAGCGGAAAGGGCCCCGATATTCGGCGCGTGCGTTGCGATCGAGAGGAAATAGCGCAGCTCCGGTATGTTCACAAAGAAAAGATCCGTTTTGACCAGCTTGCATTTGCGAGCCAGCGTACGGTGTTGCGCATGGTGCGCAACGGTGCGTTCGATGACTTGTAAAATTACATATGCATGATATAATGATGGACGGCTGGCGATCCAGACGGCT
This sequence comes from Candidatus Parcubacteria bacterium, assembly GCA_041169145.1. Taxonomy (GTDB): domain Bacteria; phylum Patescibacteriota; class Minisyncoccia; order UBA6257; family 2-01-FULL-56-20; genus DATJQA01. The sequence goes on from JBEEJO010000012.1 coordinate 2,971, forward strand.
ACCGAGCGCATAACGCTTTATGTGCTTGGAGGAAAGTCCGGACATCCGCCGGTTTTGTTCGCCGCAGGCGATTACAAAACCGAGCGTCCCGAGCTTGTCGAGGGACAACCCTTCGATATGGCTCAGGATGCTCGATTTTGCACCACCTGCGGCGGGCAAAATCGGCAAAAGTAGCGGCTAACGGCCGCCGTGTGTAAGCATAGAGGTGCGAGCAGTGACGCCCTGAGGCGAAAGCCGAAGGGGAGCCCTATCCCAAGCTCGATGGCTCAATCCCGCCATAGGGGTAACAAAGCGGGAGTGAAACGGCTAAATCCTTACCGGATGCAAGGGTCGTACTCCGGCGCGAAGCGCCGGTTTGTGCCCGCACGAATCTGAGAGCGATCGAAGATCCAGAGAAATTGCCGTCCTCGACAGAATCCGGCTTACGGATCGCCAGCATCAAAGAAGACCTTCGCGTACGCGAAGGTCTTCTTTATTTCGTAATCGGCGCAATGAGCTGGTACAATATAAAACAAGCAACGCGTTCATGGTTATTCCAGAAGATCTTCAAGAGCTCGCCGCCCATCCGCGCGACGACGTTCTCCGCGCGCTTCATTCCCGCATAGAAGGATTACGTGAGAATGAAGCGCATGAGCGGCATCGCGAGATCGGTCCGAACGAACTTCGTCCGCGGAAGAAGATCAGGCCGGTTTTGATCCTCCTTTCGAAATTCAACAATCCCGTCCTGTTCATGCTGATAGCGGCGGCGGGCATATCGGCGTTCCTGCGCGAAGCTTTTGATTCCATCATCATCATGTGCATGGTGTTGGCAAGCGTTTTCATCGATTTTATCAATACCTACAAGTCAGAGAAGGCGGTGGAGCGACTGGAAGAGCAAGTGCGCATTACTGCCGCAGTGAAGCGCGGAGGGATATTCAAAGAACTTCCGCTTTCAGCCATCGTTCCCGGAGATGTTTTCAGCATTGTGGCAGGCGACCTTGTTCCTGCGGACAGCATCATCGTTGAACAAAACGACTGCTTTGTGAACGAATCCGTGGTGACAGGTGAATCGCTCCCCGTAGAAAAGAACGCGACAGATTCCGCGTCCAAAGTCCTGCTTATGGGAACGAGCGTGGTATCGGGCGAAGCGGTCGCCATAGCGGCGCGAACCGGACGGCACACGGTTATCGGAAAGATAGCGGAACGGATGACCGAAGCGGAACCGATGACCGCTTTCGACAAGAACTTGCGGGATTTCAGCTCGCTGGTCTTTCGCCTTTCCATAATACTCGTATTCATTGTCATCGCACTGAATATTGTCGTGGGCGATAAAGACGCTTTTGAAACATTGCTTTTCGCCGTTGCGATAGCCGTAGGCGTCGCTCCGGAAATGCTGCCGATGATCGTCACAACGAATCTTGTCCGCGGAGCCATCGCCATGGAGAAGAATGGCGTCATCGTCAGAAATCTCTCCGCGATGCATAATTTCGGCTCCATCGATATTTTGTGTACGGACAAGACCGGGACGCTCACCGAGGACCACATTACCCTAATCAAATATGTGGACGGTTCCGGCGTCGAGTCGAGCGATGTCCTATTTTGGGGAGCGCTTTCCGCACACTATGTGACTGGTATCCGGCGTTCGCTGGATAATGCCATCCGCGAGTTTGAAAAATTCAATCCCGAGACCTGGGAGAAGGTGGATGAAGTTCCATTCGATTTTGAGCGGAAAATGGAATCCATCGTCGTTCGGCGAGGGACAGAGCATGTCCTTGTCGTAAAAGGCGCACCGGAAGAGCTCGTCGGGCGGTGCGTGAATTATCGCGAGGGCGAACAGATCACGCCGCTTAATGACGCCATGCGGCAGCACGTCGCCGAAGAGTACCGCCGGATGAGCGCGCAAGGATTCCGCGTGCTTGCGATCGGAACGCGAGCTATTGAAGCAAGATCGGGATACACGCGAGCGGATGAACGTGATATCACATTCCTTGGATTTCTTGGATTTCTCGACCCGCCGAAGAAGAGCGCAAAAGAAGTCATCCAGAAGATGGCCGATTACAACATCGGCATGAAGATCATCACGGGCGACAATCTACTGGTGACGGAAATGATCGCTCGCTCGCTCGATCTTCAGATCACCGGATCGCTTCCCGGAGAACGTCTCGCGGGAATGAATCGGCAGGAACTGCGTGAAGCCGTGGAACGGGTCAATGTGTTTTCGCGCGTAACACCGGAACAGAAGGAAGACATCGTTGCCGCGCTCCGCGAGAATGGGCACGTGGTTGGCTATGTCGGCGATGGCGCGAACGATGTGCTTGCTCTTAAAGCCGCGGATGTCGGCATCTCGGTACAAAACGCCACGCAGATCGCAAAAGAGAGCGCCGATATCATATTGCTTCGACGCGGGCTCGGCGAGATCGTGCAGGGCGTTGTGGAGGGCCGGCGGACATTTGCGAACATCTTCAAATACATCACGATGGCTCTCTCGTCCGATTTTGGGAACATGTTCAGCATGCCCATCGCGGCGCTTTTCCTGCCGTTTTTGCCGATGCTGCCGACGCAGATCATCCTCAACAATCTTTTATATGACATTTCGCAGTTTGCCGTTCCTTTCGACAATGTAGGCCAGGAGTTTTTGCGCCGTGCCAAGAAGTTCAATATGTCGTTCCTGAAGCGATTTATGGTCGTTTTCGGGCTGGTGAGTTCACTCTTCGATCTTGCGACATTCGCCATCTTGCGCATCGTTTTCGGACTCGGCTTCGTAACATTCCAAACGGCGTGGTTTCTCGAATCCATCGCGACGCAAACGCTCGTGGCGAATATCATTCGCAGTCGGGGAGAGCGGGGGAACAGGCCGAGTACGATGATGCTCGTAAGCTCCATCGGAATCGCGGTGCTTGCGTGGCTTCTTCCCTATACGCCCGCAGGCCTGATGTTCGGCCTGGAACGCCTTTCGCCCGGAACATTGTGTATCATCGCAGGAATCGTCACCGCGTATCTTCTCGCGGCGGAGGTCACGAAGCGGTTATTCTATCGACGGTACGGCCATCTTATAGAGGGCTGAACCGTTTCGAGTCGGGATATGTAAGGAATGTGGTATACTGACGTCAGATAAAGCGTCGTAGAATAATTTTTATTCACACTTTACTTATGAATACAAAAATAAAAGATGTATTTGGAGTCGCGGCCGCGCTTGCCATTCTTGCGCTTGGCTGGGCGGCAACGCGCTATGTCGATGTATATTCTTCGTCTATTGAACCCGCGACATTCCGGAGTTTCACGGTCTCCGGGGAGGGTAAGGTTGTCGTCGTGCCGGATGTCGCGCAGATCTGGTTTTCTGTTCTGACGGACGGCGGCAAAGACCTGACGGCGCTTCAGACGAAGAATACGGAGAATGTGAACAAGGCGATAGCGTTCGTCAAAGCCCAGGGCGTGAAAGCCGAGGACATCAAAACGGAGTCGTACAGCATTGATCCGCGTTATCAAAGCTACAAATGCGGTGTTCGCGCGCTGCCGATGGCATACCCTGCCGGCACGAGCGGTACCGAGACGTCCGTGGCGTATCCGGCGGAGCCGGCGCCGTGCCCGCCGCCCGACATCGTTGGATATTCCATTCATCAGTCCATATCGGTGAAGGTGCGCGATTTCAAAAAGATCGGCGATATCCTTTCAGGCGTTGTTGATGCCGGAGCGAACACAGTGAACGGACCGTCTTTCATCGTTGACGACCCGACAAAATCGCGGAACGATGCGCGTGAAGAAGCCATCAAGAAGGCGCAGCAAAGCGCGGAAGAAATATCGCATGCCGCAGGATTCGGCCTCGGCCGCCTGTTGGGCATAGACGAAGGCGGAAATTACCCGTTGTATTACGAAAAAGCATATGGCCGCGGAGGTGGGGTTGCGATGGATGCCGCGGCAGCTCCCGCTCCGACCATCGAGCCCGGCTCGCAGGACATAACGGTGACCGTAACACTGCGCTACGAGATACGCTGATCAGCGAGCGTAGAACTCCGCTTGTATCGGACGACCCGTCCCATCAGAAATGGGCGGGTCGTTTTCCGGATGGAACGACATATCGCCGTCGTCTCCGTAGAGAACGGCGCGGTAGCGCTCACCGCTCTTGAGCGGTTGCTGTAGAATACCGCCGCCGGATTGTATGCCATTGTATTGAGGAAAAAAGAAAGCTCCGAGCGATTCCGGGGAGTTCTGAGGATATACCACGACCCAGCTCGCGCGATCGGTCTGGATCCCTTGAACAAAGAAACGGACGCCGGCGTCCTGATCGGTCACGAGAAGCGAAGAATGATCGGACGCCGAACGGTGCGTTTCGCTCGGCTTATCCCGTATTTCCGGTGGTGCAAGCGGTTCTTGTGGCGGGAATATGAGTAATTCAAGAACGAGAAGAGAGCCGGCGAAAAGAAATAGGCCGAACAATGCGATAGAGTTCCAACGGGACATGGTCGTATTATACGTCCTCATACATCTGCTATACTACGGCCATGGGTGACGGTTTCAGAAAATTTGCGCACACGATCGCCGAGGGAGTCGGTTCGCCGCTCGCGTTCTTCGCCGCGTTCGCGCTCATTTTGCTTTGGGCGCTGACCGGTTACTTCTATGGCTTTACGGATACGTGGCAGTTGATCATCAATACGCTCACGACCATCCTGACCTTTCTCATGGTATTTCTCATTCAAAACACTCAAAACCGCGATGCGAAAGCCCTTCATTTGAAATTGGACGAACTGTTGCGTGCCGTAAAGCCCGCGCGCAACCGATTCGTTGATCTGGAGGAGCTATCGGATGAAGAGTTGGAGAAATTGGAGACCGAGTTTCGACGTGTGCATGACCTTGCTGAACGCGCCCGGGCGATAGCAGAACAACGGAAAAATCGTCGCGGTTGAACGTACGAACCCTGTACCGGCGGACCGGCACAGGGTTTTTTCGTCCGAGAGACTCAGAGCTTCTTGACGTAGTTCGCGATGATCTTTGCGTACCCGTTCGGGCATTTCGTGTGGGAGCCCGCGTTGTAGGTCGTGAGCGCATGCAGGCGCTGCTTGCGCCAGCCGAGCTTATTCAGGTAGTTCGCGGCCGACAGAATGGCGTCACGCATATTCTCCGGATCCGGAATTCGCCAAAACTCCGCGGCCACGCCGAAGTCGGCCCACGTGGTCGGCATGAACTGAAGTGGTCCCTTCGCACCGGCGTACGAACCCTCGGTCAAGAATGGATTCCTTCCCAGGGCGCGTTCCTGCGCGAAATGAGCGGCGACATTCTCTGCCCACCACGGCCACAGCGGTTTGCCTCTCCGTGACTTCCGGTTTGTGCGCAGCATCGTGCTAAAGAGTGCGCGGCTAACGTTCTGTACGATCGCGGGATCTTTGAGCGTATCGCCGAAGTCAGTCTCTATCCAGCTAACACCGGCAAGCTCGTTCGACGAAATGTCATAGCGTTCTTTGGCGAGCGCCAGCGTTTCTTTGTATATCTTCAAAAACTCCGCGCCGCGTTGGAGCGCCCGGTCATTCAGGTTGTCCCTCTCCCATGCTTTCCATCCACCGTTCTTTTTGAAACGTGGCTTCGAATAGCACTGATTCGCGATGAGCGTGGAAATGGTGAGCTCCGCACTCACTGTGGATGCCCCCTGAGCGATGAAAAGACGCTTCAGATACGCCAAACGTTCAGGGCGGCTCTGGCAGGGGATGATCTTCACGAGTGGAATGAACAAATCATTACGGTTCGCCTGCGCGTAGGTTGTGTCGCCGGAGCCGGAGATGGCCGCGGCGAAGAGCAGGATCGTCAACATGTGCCACCTCCATGGCTCTGTGAGCTGGCTATAGAATACGCGTACAGCTGGATGAATTCAACACATAAACATTCTCTTTCACAGAAGGCGCAAAGAGTATAATCTTTTGGGATATATGCATTCCTCATTCGTTCGTTTTCGTCGCATAGTCATGGGCCACTATCGCGCACATGGCCGGCATTCGTTACCGTGGCGCACAACGCACGACCCGTACCGCATCCTTGTCTCCGAGCTTATGCTTCAGCAGACGCAGGTACCGCGCGTCATTCCGAAATATCGCGAGTTCATCCGCCGCTTCCCGGATTTTCGCGTGCTTGCGCGGGCGCCGCTCGCGGACGTGCTTCGCGCATGGCAAGGGCTTGGCTATAACCGCCGAGCGTTGTATCTGAAGCGCATCGCGGAGAACGTGGTACAAGATTATAACGGCAAGCTTCCTCGCGACCCCGATATTCTGCGAACATTGCCGGGCATCGGCACGAACACCGCCGGTTCCATTGCCGCATTCGCATTCAATGTTCCCGCGCTGTTCATCGAGACGAATATCCGCCGCGCGTTCATCCATTATTTTTTTCCTAAGCGCCGCCTGGTCCAAGATGCGACACTATTGCCGCTCGTGCAGCGGTCGTTAGTAGGACAAACACCGCGCGAGTGGTATTCGGCGCTCATGGACTACGGCGCCTATCTCGGTGAGATGCTGCCGAAAACGGCGAATCCGAACCGACGAAGCAAGCACTATACGCGACAGGCGAAATTTGAGGGCTCCATTCGCCAGGTCCGCGGAGCGATATTGAAGCTCCTGCTCCGCCACCCGATGGATGCTTCTGCGCTTTATAATGTCACCAAGGATATTCGTACGCCCATCGCACTCCGGAAACTTATTGAGGAGGGGATGGTCGTGAGTCGTGGCGGAACATATCGCATCGCCGGCTTGCGGGTGTATACTGAATACCATACTGCGTTGAAACGACCAGTATCGGCTCCGCGTCATATACAACAATGAGAAAACAATTGCTTTTAAGCATCATCGGCATGCTGGCTCTCGGCGGATTGATCTTCGCCGCAAAGTTTGCCTATCAATATTTAGCGAGCGCCAATCCGGCGCCTGAGCCGGCGCCGGTAGACATCGGCGATATCATCGATCAAGCAAATAACTCGGGTAATACTACCGGCATCCCGCTTTCGCTTCCGCCCGATTTCTCCATCTCCGTGTTCGCTCGAGATCTGGAAGGCCCGCAGGTGATGTTGTGGGCCCCCGACGGAAGCTTGTTGGTATCGCTCACGGATGCGGGAAAGATCGTTGCGCTCCGGGACGAGAATGGCGATGGCGTCGCGGAAACGAACCAGCTTTTGTTTGCCGGCATGAATCGACCGCACGGATTGACCACGCGATGTACCGCGGAGGGATGCGTGCTCTATGTGGCTGAAGCGAACGGCGTTTTTGCATATGACTATAACGAACGAAGCGAGGTCCTTCGCAGTTCGCGCCGAAAAATCCTGGACCTTCCCAATACGCTTGCGGATACGAACTACACACGCGCACTCCTTTTTCGTCCGTATCCGAACGACGCCGAACTGCTTATTTCCCTCGGCTCGTCGTGCAATGTGTGCAACGAATCGGACGAGCGGTACGCTTCGGTCATTGCGTTGAATGTTGAAACGGGCGAAAGCCGCCAGTTCGCGAAGGGTCTGCGCAATACGGCTTTCATGAGCATTCATCCCGTGAATGGGACCATCTGGGCGACCGAGATCAGCCGCGACATGCTTGGCGCCAGCCTTCCGCCCGACGAGATCAATATTCTGGAGGATGGAAAGAATTACGGTTGGCCCGCGTGCTATGGCAAGAATATCCACGACACCGACTTTGACAAGAATACCTACGTGCGGAACCCGTGTATGGATCCGTTTGAAACATCAAGCACGATAGATATTCCGGCGCATTCGGCCCCGCTTGGGATCGCATTCGTGCCCGAAGAGGGCTGGCCGCAGGACTGGTGGTATAACGCCATCGTCGCATACCACGGTTCATCGAATCGCTCGGGATATAAACTTGTGCGATATAAGCTTGATGCGCAAGGGAAGTACCTTGGCGAGGAGGATTTCATTACCGGATGGCTCACGCCGAATGGTGGCGTGCTTGGTCAACCGTCGGATATTCTTATCCAGCCCGGCGGGACAATGTATGTATCGGATGATAAAGCAGGCGTCATCTATCGCATTCTCTATCGCCCCGGTCAAGGTTCGGGCGGGGACGGCCAGAAATCCAACCTCATTCGCGTCGATTCGCCGAGGCCAGACGGTTTCGTGCAAAGTCCCCTGGTCGTGACCGGGCAAGCGCGCGGGAACTGGTTCTTTGAAGCGTCGTTTCCCGTTGAGCTTTTTGATGCACAAGGGAAAAGCCTTGCGATCGGCATTGCCCAAGCTCAAGGCGAATGGATGACCGAACAGTTCGTGCCGTTCAAGGCCGCGCTCGCCTTTACCAGTCCGGGGAGGGGAACCGGAATGCTCGTATTGCGAAAGGACAATCCATCCGGACTTCCGGAGCACGACGATGAGCTTCGTGTTCCTATCCGATTTGAACCGCCGGCCGCCGGGGGAAAAGGCGATCGGGGTGCCGGAGAGCTTTTACCATGCAGATCGGGCGGGTGCAGCGGCCAGCTGTGCACTGACAAGGATATGGTAACGACGTGTGAGTATCGCCCAGAATATGTGTGTTTTGGTGCGGCAATTTGCGAGCGCCAGGCGAATGGCCAGTGCGGATGGCGGATGACCGATGAGCTCACGCGATGTCTTGCAAATCCGGGACAGCTCCGCTAACGCATGAGGCTGCTCGTTTCCGTCAAACCGCGAGCGAAACGGACGGCGGTTGAAAAGGTTACCGACGGCGTATACGACGTGTCGGTTACGGCGGCGCCCGAAGGCGGGAAAGCGAATGCTGCCGTCATTGCCGCGTTGGCGGACTATTTTCGCATCGCGCGGTCGCGAGTGACCGTCGTGATGGGTAAAACGCTTCGCGATAAGGTCATCACGATAGATGAATAAGAACGAGCCGTGATATGATATTGGCCATGGACCTGACTCATAAAAAATGTGTTCCGTGCGAAGGCGGCGCGCCGGCGTTCAGCCCGAAAGAGGTAGCGACGTATCTCGCCCATATCCAGAACTGGATATCGGTTGAGGACAAGAAGATTAAGAAGGATTTTGCGTTCCACGACTTTAAAGAAGCGATGGAATTCGTGAGCAAGGTTGCAAAGATCGCCGAGTCCGAAGGACACCACCCCGACATTCATGTGTTCTATAATCGCGTTCAGCTGGAACTCTGGACACACGCGGTAAGCGGCTTGTCAGAGAACGATTTCATCCTCGCGGCGAAGATAGACCAACTGGTCTAGAAATTGACAGGGCTCCCTCCTTCGGCGTTGCCGACTGAGGGAGCCCGTTCGGGAGTCCTTCCCGCTTACTTCTTGCGCCGCCTCTTGGGCGGCTTCGACTTCTCCGAGTCCCGCCTGGGTGTGGGGAGCTGCCGTGCCCGCACGGCGGCCTCGCTCGCAGGGATGCTCCTGTTCCAGCACTCCTGGGGCCAGAACGTTCCGCCCAGCGTTTCCAATCGAATCAGTCTCATGTACGCCTCCTCTGGATGTGCATTATATATCATATCTAACGTGTTAGTCAAGCAACAACCGAGCTACGCTTGCATTTTTATGAAATACTTGTACACTCTCCTTCGGCAACTCACGGGAGGTGATGATGAATCTGGAAGGATCAATGGCTTTACCCGTCGGTCTCGGTGGAGAGTCAACACGACCGATGCGCAAGCGGGCCAGCGGGACGCCGGCGAGCCCCGGGGATGTCGAACGCATCATGAGCTTCGGAAGGGATCCGGGCGATCACGGTAACGGCGCGTGTTCCAAGCGCATACGCGCCCTGACCGAGGGCGACCTGAACCTGGATCCCGACTAGCGCGACTCCCAACGCCGTAGTTCACTGTCGAATCGTGCCCCGGGCCACATGGCCTGGGGCACTCATATTTCTACATATGAAAGAGCCAGGCTTCTAATGAAGTTGAGCTCTGTTCGTACGCACCAAAAAAAACCTACTATTTCAAAATATGAACCTCAGCTTTATGCGCTCCGAACGCGAGGGCTTTTGATGTGCTATCCATCCACACATCCACGCCGTTCTGTTTGCGTTTATGCATGCGGTCTTGGACCTCGAATACTTTGTTGCCGAAGAGCGCAGGGATCGTAATCTTTGTGCCAAACGGGAAAAGGTTCGTTGCCACGATGCCATCGCGAACCGTCTGGCCGGATGCGGTCGTGAAAGGCGTATCATCCGTCTCTTCTGGAGTAGAGGAGTAGGCGGTTACCCAGACCGTCTTGACCTCTCGTACTTCGATAACCGGCCCCTGGGTCGGTTCTATATCGGCTTTAACTCCCGCCGGAGTCGGGTAAAGCGTCAGGAGAACGGTAAGTCCCCAAACGAATGCTTGTGCGAACATGAATGGCTGTAAATGCTTGATTTCCCAACAAAAAACCCCTTCCGGGGTTTATCTTCGTACCCAGGTATCCTAGCCGAAACGGGCGAAATAGTCAACGAAGATATCCACTTCGCCGAAATGTTGACATAATATGTATTATTGTATATAATATTGGCGTTTCTGCGTGCATTCCACGCAGTTTCGTACCTTGGAAATGCACGCAATCACGATCTCTCTTTTGTCTAGGAGGCAAATCGATGCGCATTGCGCGGACGTTGCTCGTTCTCTTCGTGCTGCTCATGGTCTTCATCTCCGCGCCCGTTGGCGCGACGACGTCCCAGGCCCTGCCGCCCGGGGCCGATGACCAGCTGAAGCTGTACCCCGACCTCGGCCGGCGTCTGACGGTGGACGACATGGCCAAGTTCGGCCTGCACCCGATGCGACTCGAGAAGCCGCTCGCCGTCTTCAACCTGTGGCGGTCACTCCGCAAGGAGGGTCGGATGGTGTACGAGACCCTGCCAATCGGGGCTCTCGTCCTCGTGACGCCGGAAGGCAGGGCGGTGTACAAGGAGGACTGCGGCAATCCGGTCGTGGTCCCATCCGTCTGCCCGACGTGTCCCGAGGCGAAGGCCATCGTCGATGCGGCGGTTCCGCCCCCGGCGACACCGACATTCTGGGATCGGTTCTGGAATGGTCTTTGGGAGACCATCAAGAACTTCCTCAGAGCGCTCGCGACGGTCGCCCTCCTCGCGCTTGCTTGTGCGGCCATCTACTTCATGTTTCGTGGCCTCACGGGGATGATCCGCTCGTTCCGCCGTACGCCAGGACCTGCGCCCATACCGGCTCCGGGACCTTCACCGACTCCGGTGACTCCCGTTCCGCCTCCGCCGACTCCCGTCGTGCCTCCTTCTCCTCCCGTCGCTCCAGCGTTGCCCTCCGGCATCGTCGTGGGGCCGGGGACACTCTACCCTCCGCCCGGTTCGCACGTGGAGATCGACTACGCAACCGGGACGATCAGGATCTTCATGCGCGGCACCCTCGTTCGTTTCGTGGCGTTGCCGCCGAGGCCGCCGCGTAAGCGGCCGGTGAAGCCGTAGCTCAGCTGCATGCGTGCATCTCGATTCTTTCATCAGGCCCCAGACACGTTGTTGTCTGGGGCCGCTGACGTTCATGCAGGGGAGATTTGCGTGCTACAATTCTTTTACATGGGCAAGGTCACCATCGGCGCACACGTCTCGGCTGCAGGAGGTCTTTCCAATGCCGTTTTGCATGCCCAACATATCGGAGCGGATGTCATACAGTTCTTCGGCTCCTCACCGCGACAATGGGCCGCTCGGGAGCCCCGCGCGGCGGATGCCCTTGAGTTCCGCCGCGCTGCGGAACGCGCCGGCATCAAACAAGTATTTCTCCACGCGCCCTATCTCATCAATGTCGCGACGTCGGACGTGGCGCTGTGGAAAAAATCGGTGGCGCTCCTTGCTACGCATATGCGCATTGCGGCAGCGGTGGACGCCAGAGGCGTTGTCGTGCATCTCGGTTCGGGAGAGAGCGGTTTGTTCCGCGACCAGGCGTTGGATCGCGCGGTCGCCGGCATAAAACAAGTGCTCCGCCATGCTCCCGGAAAAGCATGGTGCATCATCGAGAACAGCGCCGGCGGGGGAGAGAAGATCGGACGGGACCTTGGGGAGATCGCAACCATCATCTCGCGCATCGCATCGCGCCGCGTGGGGGTCTGCTTTGACACCGCGCACGCGTTCGAAGCGGGCATCGTGCCGTCCTACTCGGCAACGGATGTCGACCGCCTTGCCTCGGAGATCGCACGAACGTTCGGCTGGGAACGCTTGGCTGTCATTCACGCGAACGATTCCAAGACGGCTTTTGACTCCCATCACGACCGACACGAGAATATCGGCAAAGGGCTCATTGGCGAGGACGGATTCCGGAATCTTTTACGGCATGAAAAATTCCGGCGCGTGCCATTCGTGCTGGAAGTGCCGGGATACGACGGCAACGGACCGGATAAGAAGAATGTGGACGTGTTGAAAAAATTATTAGGCTCGTTTCAATGAAAATCCCCGATTGGCCGATATGTTATAATTTCACAAAGAATGACGAAAAAGTTCGTATCCTCGGCGCTGTACGCGATAATTGCAAGTGCAGTTTTGGTCGGTGGAAGCTCGTTCATCCGGGTTTCCAGTTGGACGAACCCAGAGAGAATACCTGATGGGATTTCAGGGAGAGGAGATTTCGGGTTACCGCTTCCCTATGTACATCGGTGGTACGGAGGTCTTACTGGTGATGGAGGAACGAACGTTGATTACAGTATGCTTGGCATTGATGTACTCATCGTATCAGTCGTTATGATCCTTGTTATCGGACTGTTTCAGGGAGCGTTTAAGCATCGTGCGCACATATAACACATGACTGCCGGCATTTTTGAACTTGCCGTAGTGATGCTCATGGCCGCAGCGCTTGGCGTGGTAGCCAAATTCCTCCGCCAGCCGGTCGTGCTCGCATACCTCGCGACCGGTGCGCTCCTCGCGTACCTCGGGTGGACGAAGCTCATCGACCACGAAACGTTCCAGGTCTTTTCGGACCTGGGCATCATGTTCCTGCTCTTTTTGGTCGGGCTGGAAGTGAATTGGGATTCTTTGCGCGTTGTCGGCCGGTCGGCGGTTCTGCTCGGATTCGGTCAGGTCTTTGTTACGTTCGGGCTCGGCTACGGCATCGCGTGGCTTTTCGGCTTCCCGGCCATCCACGCCGCCTATATCGCATTTGCGCTCACCATATCGTCCACCGTTATCGTAGTGAAGCTCTTATCCGAGAAGCGCGACTTGCATAGCTTGTCCGGCCGGCTTGCGGTCGGCATTCTCATCGTCCAGGATATCGCCGCCATTCTTCTGCTCGTTGTTCTTTCGGGTTTTGCGTCCGGC
>JBEEJO010000013.1:0-15863 GCA_041169145.1 Candidatus Parcubacteria bacterium
GGCCCCCCGACAAAATACACGCCGATATTGTGATGAAAGTGGAAAGTATCCTAGAATAGCACCTATGGCAGACTACACGCCGACAATCGGGCTGGAGGTTCATGCCGAATTGAAGACGCGGACGAAAATGTTCTGCGATTGCGCGAACGACCCCGACGAAAAACGCGCCAACACGAACGTTTGTCCGGTCTGCATGGGCCATCCCGGCGCGCTCCCGACCATCAATAAACAGGCGGTGGAGCATGTATTGAAGGCTGGTCTCGCGATCGGCGCGGAAGTGAACCCGGTTTCCAAGTTCGACCGCAAAAATTATTTTTACCCCGACCTACCAAAGGGATATCAGATATCCCAATTCGATAAGCCGCTTGTCGTCGGCGGCAGCGTGACGCTGCCGAACGGCACGACCGTGAAGGTGCACCATATTCATCTGGAAGAAGATGCCGGAAAGCTTGTGCATGCGCCGGAAGGGAACGCGACGCTCGTGGATTACAACCGCTCAAGCGTGCCGCTCATGGAGCTGGTCACGGAGCCGGATATCCATTCGCCCGAAGATGCCATCGCGTTCATGAAAGAGTTCCAGCTCATTCTGCGTTATCTCGGCGTGTCCGACGCCGACCTGGAACGCGGGCAGATGCGCGCGGACGCCAATATTTCTCTTTCCGCGGAAGCGGGGAAGCTCGGCACGCGCGCAGAGGTGAAGAACATCAATTCGTTCAATGCCGTTCTCCAAGCCATCAATTATGAAATAAAGCGACAGGCGGAGATATTGGACAAAGGCGAAACGGTGCACCAGGAGACGCGCGGTTGGGACGAAGCGAAACAGAAGACCGTCAGCCAGCGTTCCAAAGAACACGCGCACGATTACCGCTACTTCCCGGAGCCCGACCTGCCGCCGATGAATATCGCCGAAGCGTTCGATGTGGATGATCTGAAGCGCCACGTGCCGGAACTTCCACGGGCGAAGGCCGCGCGGTTCGTGAAGGAATACGGCATGAGCGAGACGCAAGCGGCATCGCTCGTTGAGACAAAAGAACTCGGTGAATATTTTGAAGACGCGTATAGCGAGCTCGCGACCCGCGATGAGAAAACAACGTCAAAGATAGAAAAGCGTCCGGAAGAGCTCCTCTTTAATTATCTGACGAGCGATCTCGCGGGACTCCTGAATGAAAAAGGAAAGACGCTTGGAGAAAGCAAGGTCAGTCCCGAAGAGCTTGCGGCGCTTGTGGACATGATAGCGGACGGCAAGATCATGAGCCGCCAGGCGAAGGATATTTTGCGGAACATGGTTGAAACAGGGGAAAGCGCGGAGATCATTTTGGAACAGGAGGGGTTGCATACCGTTTCCGATGAAGCAGAGCTCGTCGGCGTTGTGGAAGGCGTCATTGCCGAACACACGCAGGCCGTTGCGGACTACAAAGCTGGCAAGCAGGCGAGCATGCAGTTTTTGATCGGCCAGGCGATGAAAAAGCTCCGCGGCCGCGGCAACCCCGAATCGCTCAAAGAACTTTTCGAGCGGCTACTTTCGGCGTAGCGCCGAACGGGCGATGAGCATGGCCGTGCGTTCGTCGCGCGCCCAGCGGATGTCCTTGTCTCGTTTCCACCACCGCATTTGGCGTTTCGTATACTGCCAAAGCTCGCGTTGAAGTTTTTGTGATAGTTCTTCTTTTGTCTGTATCTCGCCGCGGAGATATTGCGCAACGAGGCGATATTCTAATCCGAGCTCGTTCAGACGTTTCCACGACAGCCCCTGCTCATGGAGCTTTTTCGTTTCCGTGATAAGTCCGCACCGGATGTCTTTGGCGAGCCGCGTATTCAGCCGCCGCCGGAGCTCCGCTGCCGGCGGATTCAGTCCGAATTTTAAAAAATCGTAAGGCGATTTTTTATCCTGAACTTGCCGAAGGGCAACGTTCGGTACCGGCTTGCCGGTTGTTATGACGATTTCGAGCGCACGAACGAGCCGGCGGGGATTGTGCCGGTCTATTTCCGCCGCGCGGCGTGGGTCAAGGTTCTTGAGTTTCGCAAAAAGCTCTGCAACGGATAGCCTCTCGAATCTGGCGCGGAGCTTCGCGTCCGGCGGAACGTTTGGAATGGGATGCGCGCCGAGGAGTGCGTCAATGTACTGGCCGGAACCGCCGCAGATGATCGGCAATTTCCCGCGACGGATGATGCCCCGGAGGGCGCGGCGGGCGAGCGCGTCGTATCGCGCCGCTGAGAATTGTCTGCGCGGCGAAGCGACGTCCAGCAAGTGGTGGGGGATGCCGCGCATCTCCCGTCGTGTGATCTTGCACGTCCCTCTATCGAGTCCCCGATACACTTGCCGCGAATCCGCGGAGATAACTTCACCGCCGTATTCCTTCGCCAAGCGTACCGCGAGCGCGGATTTTCCCGATGCGGTCGGGCCGAGGATGACGACAATTTTTCTCTGCACAGTGGAAATTGACATACAAAAAATAATCTAGTATAATATACAGCAGTTCCGTTCTCCAATCAAGGTTTTGAGCGCGCAACGCGCGCGGAAAGGATACTATGTTCACCACTGGCACGCCCGGGATGCGATCGGACGAGGAGTTGGCGGCAGGCCTTTCGTTCTTCCGTCGGCTCTGTGCGTGGGGGATCGTTCTGCTCCTGCTACTCATATTCGCCGTCCTTCTGGGGTGGCTCATCGTCGCTGAGGTTCTCGCCGTGCTCGCGCTCCTCGCAGGAGCCATCACGGCGTTCATCCGGTGGCGCCGCCCCATCCTCTCGCGCGAGGACGAGGAGCTCACGAACCGGGAGTTCCGTGAGGCGGTGAACCCGACGAACTTCCCGTTTGGAGGAGGCAGCAGACGATGACGATGACGCCGGACGGTATCGTTCAGAGATCGCGCATCAAAATCGCGGTCTTTCTCGCCTTCGCGCACACCGTGGAGTTCCTGAGCGTGCCGTGGGGATGGGCGCGAGCGGTCATTCGCCGGATGCGGGACATCTACGACCTCGCCCGCAAGATAGGCAACGTTCGCGGTCGTATTGGCTGAAAAGCCAACAGTTTTGACGGGGCTCTGCGCAACGCGCGGGGTCCCGTTTCTCTTTACATAATGCAAAATTGACTATGATTTCCAAGCCCTTCCAGGGGATTGACAGCTATTCATTATTATACTATAATGTTCAACGGATCTTCGTTAAGACCTACAAGTGCAAAAACGCGCTTTGGCCAAGGAGGATGTATGAAGCTGGCAACGTTCGCGACGGTGGTGGTCGTGGGGATCATGATCGTGTCGGCGACCGGCCCCGCGAAGGTGGACGTCGCGTTCACCACCGTGTTCGGAGGGCTCGTCTGGACGCTCGCTCGCCTCGCCCCGGAGTGGTTCCAGGCGAGGAGGTAGCCATGTCCGACGACGTCGGCTTCGGCGCAGAGCGGCTGACGTACATCGGACTGGGGCTCTACGAGCTCATCGTCGGGCTCGGCAAGCTCCTTCTCTTTCTTCTGGTGTGTGTCTGCGGGATCTTCTTCCGCAGGCGCAACACCGTGCGGGGTTCGTGACACTCGTTGTCCGGACCCCGTTCGCATTTTTGCACAGCAAAAATGTCCTGAGCGTAGTCGAAGGACTACCTTAGTTTCTCTTCTCCGTTTCGGCGGAGATCTTTTTTATCAGCGTTTCCAATTTCATCTCGCCGCTCTTGTCCGCGTCACCCCTCTCCCGCACGTTCACGCTTTTTGCCGCAGCCTCCTTCTCGCCCACAACAAGGATGTATGGGATCTTCTGCACTTCGGCGGCACGGATGCGCTTGCCCAGAGTTTCCGTCGGCTCGGCATATTCCGCTCGGATACCGGCAGATACAAGTTCACGGAGAACGTTCTTGCCGTACGCATCAACTTTTTCTCCGACCGGAACGACGACGGCTTGCACAGGCGCGAGCCATACGGGGAATGCACCCGCGGTGTGCTCGATCAATACCGCAAGGAAGCGCTCAATGGAGCCCATAATGGCGGCATGGATCATTACGATGCGCTCGCGTTCGCCTTTTTCATTGATACAGGTGAGATCGAACCGCTCGGGTTGGTTCATGTCGAGCTGGATGGTCGCCACCTGATGTTCGCGTCCCAGCGCATCGCGGCCCATGAAATCGATCTTCGGACCGTAGAGCGCCGCCTCGCCGAGTGCCTCGTGGGCTTTCGCGCCGCGCTGTTGTACGAGTGCGCGGAGTTCACTCTCGGCTTCTTTCCACAACTTCGGCGTTCCGAGATACTTTTCCGGATGGTCCGGATCATGGAGCGAAAGCCGGACGGAGAGCGCGAATCCGAACGCTCCATAGAATTCTTCCACGATGTCCCATATCTTGAATATTTCCTCGCGGACCTGCACGGAACGGCAGAATACATGGGCATCGTCTTGCGTAATGGCGCGAACGCGCGAGAGGCCGGCAAGCTCACCGGATTGTTCGTCGCGGTACACTTTGGTCGTCGAAGCGTAACGTTGGGGCATTTCACGGTAGCTCCATGGCCGGCGGTTATAGATCTGCGCGTGATGCGGGCAGTTCATCGGTTTCATCGCAAAGACATGCCCTTCGCGCGTTTCGATCTTGAACAGCTCGTCCTTGAACTTATCCCAATGGCCGCTTTTCTCGTAGAGGTCCTTTTTCGTGATATGGGGGATGTCCACTTGCTCGTAGCCGCGTTTCTTGCGGAGTTCCCACACGAAGGAGTCAAGTATGTTGCGTATCACGGTTCCTTTTGGCGTCCACAGCGGCAATCCGGGACCGACCAGTTCGGAGAACGTGAAGAGGTCAAGCGCGGGGCCGAGCACTTTATGGTCGCGCTTTTTTGCTTCTTCCAACAATTTCAGGTAATCGTCCAGTTCCTTTTTCGTGCCGAACGCCAAGGCGTAAATACGGACGAGCTGCGGATTCTTCTCGTTCCCGCGCCAGTAGGCACCGGCCATGTGCGTCAACGTGAACGCCTCGGGGTTTATTTCCTTCGTGTTCTTCACATGCCCACCCTTACAGAGGTCCAGGAACACATCTCCCGTTTTGTACACGGTGAGCGTTTTGCCCTCTTTCGCATATTCGTTGATGAGGTCGATCTTGAACGGCTGGTTCTTGAATAATTTCTTCGCTTCCGCGACGGTCACCTTTTTGCCTGAAAAGGGGAGATGCTGGTTCGCCATCCGCCGCATGGTTTTTTCCAGCTCGGGCAGAATGTCCGCGGCCGGATCCTGTTCGAATTGAAAGTCGTAATAAAATCCGTTCTCGATGACGGGCCCGATGCCGAGCTTCGTCTTTGGGAATTTTTCCACGACCGCCGCCGCGAGAAGATGGGCGAGCGAGTGGCGAACGGCGTCTACTGTTGAAACCGCGGGTTCTTTTGCCATATGGGCTCCATTATAGGCGTCCGGCCTTATTTTTCAAAGGGAAACGGATGGTGTACCATGGAAGCCAATGATAGACGTCCAACTGCTCCGAAAGGAGCCGGACAAGGTAAAACAGGGCATAGCCGCGAAGAACGCCGACCCCGGCCTTGTGGACAAGTTTTTGGCGCTTGACGAGGAATGGCGGAAAGCCACGGCATCGGCTGACGCGCTTCGTGCGGAACAGAAAAAACTCTCCGATGCCCGCGATATCGAGGCGGCAAAGAAAAAGAAAGAAGAAATAAAAACCACCGAAACGCGTGCCGCACAAGCGGAAGAAGAACGCCTCGTTGCCTGGCGGCTCATACCGAATCCGCCGCTTCCCGAAGTGCCAATCGGGAAAAGCGATGCGGATAATAAAGTTGCCCGCGAGGTTGGCGAAAAGCCCCACCTCGACGCGCCGAAGGACTATCTGGCGCTCATGGAGCCGCTTGGCCTTATTGACACGGAACGCGCCGCAAAAGTTTCGGGAAGCCGCTTCGGTTATCTCATGGGCGATCTCGTGCGAATGGAATTCGCGCTCATTCAGCTTGCCTTGAAAACGGTGACCGACCGGAACGTGCTTGCGGATATCATCACGAAGAATAGCCTGAACGTTTCGGACGCGCCGTTCGTTCCCGTCGTGCCGCCTGTGCTTATCTCAAGAGAATCCATGGCGGCAATGGGATACCTGGATCGCGGGGCGGATGAGATCTACCACTTGCCGGCGGATGACATGTATCTTGTCGGCACTTCGGAACAATCCATCGGGCCGATGCATAAGGACGAAGTATTCGAGGCGAAGGACCTGCCGAAGCGATATCTTGGATTTTCCACCTGCTTCCGGCGCGAGGCGGGAAGTTACGGCAAGGACACGAAAGGCATCTTGCGCGTCCACCAGTTTGATAAGGCGGAGATGTTCAGTTTTGTGCCGCCGGAGATGTCGCGCGAGGAACACAAGCTGCTTTTGGGCATAGAGGAACATCTCATGCAGGCACTGAAGGTGCCCTATCACGTTTTGGATATCTGTTCCGCCGATCTTGGCGATCCTGCGGCGGCGAAGTGGGACATTGAAACATGGATGCCGGGGCAAAACGGCGGGAAAGGGGAGTATCGTGAAACGCATTCGACTTCCAATTGCACCGATTATCAGGCGCGGCGATTGAACATCAAATATCGGACCACGGACGGACTGGCGTACGTGCATACGCTGAACGGCACGGCATTCGCCATCGGGCGCACGCTGATCGGCATTCTGGAGAACTATCAGACGGCCGACGGAAAGGTCCGCGTGCCGGATGTTCTGCGGCCGTATGTCGGGAAGGATGTTATCGGATAATGCCGCACCGGGAAGGATTGCGAACGTGGATAGAGATACATCGTGATGCGGTGCAACGGAACATCCGCACATTCCGGCGGCTCATCGGTCCGAACGTGAAACTGTGGTCGGTCGTAAAGTCCAACGCCTACGGCCACGGGTTATATGCGTTCACGCCGCTTGCCGAGCAAGCCGGCGTTGACGGTTTCTGCGTGGATAGCGTGGTCGAAGGACTTTCGCTGCGTCGTGCGGGCGTGAAGAAGCCCATCTTGACGCTCGGTCCTACCTTGCCGCCGCGGCTCATCCCGGCGAGAAAGAGCGATATTGCGGTGAGCATCCCGACATTCGAAGCCTTGCATGCGATCTCCGGCGTAAAAGACCCGCCGAAATTCCATTTGAAGATAGATACGGGAATGCATCGGCAGGGATTCTATCTTCATGATGTACCGAAAGTCGTGAAGGCGCTTACAAAGCTTCGGATCTCAAAATCAAAACAGCTGGAGGGCGTTTTCACGCATTTCGCGTCCGCAAAGGACCTGAATTACCCGACCTATACCGACATGCAGTTCGCGCAGTTCGAGAAAGCGGTTGCCATGCTGCGGAAAGCGGGATTCCGGCGTCTTATCCGGCACGCGGCGGCCACCGGCGGGACGCTGATCGGCAAGAATTATCACCTGGACGCCGTCCGCGTCGGCATCGGGCTCTACGGATTATGGCCGTCCAAAGAGCTGGAGGTCCAGCTCGGCTCGCGCATTCGTCTCGCGCCGGCGCTCTCATGGCGGACCGCCGTTGCGGAAGTGAAGCGCCTCATGCCGGGTGATTATGTCGGATATGATCTCACGGAGCGCGTCCGACGACCGACCGTCGCGGCGGTATTGCCGATCGGGTACTGGCATGGATTTCCGCGGTCGCTCTCGTCCGTCGGCGAGGTGTTGATACGCGGCAAGCGCGCGCGGGTGCTCGGGCGCGTTTCCATGGCGATGATCGTAGTGGATGCGACGGACGCGCGGCCGCGCGTCGGAGATACGGCGATCGTGATCGGCAAGAACGGCCGCGACGAACTTTCTGCCGCAGACGTCGCCGCGCGCGCTGGAACGATCCACTATGAGCTGGTCACGCAACTCAATCCGCTCATGGAGAGAGTGGTCGTGTAGAAGTCGACATCCGGATTTAGGATCTAACGTTCAAAGCGCTACAATGGAAGGCGTAGTTGTCTCTGCTAACCGCTGAACTTCAACTCCTATCTCATGGCTGACGTAAAATTATATCTTGCCGAACGCGAAGAACGTCGGCAGAAGAATCGGCGCCGATTCCGCATCGGGGTCGCGGGGATTGTCGGTGTCGCAATCCTCATTGGCTCATTCTGGCTGGCTCTTCGTTCGCCGTTCGTGGCGGTTCAGGAGATCCGCATTACCGGGAACGTACGCATACCGCGCGACGAGATAGAGCATGCGCTTCTCGGGGCTTTCGGCGGCCGGTCGCTTATCGCGCGGATGATAGGTCTGCACCATGTGTTCGCATGGCCGGGGCATCTCGTGGTGGAACGGCCGGATTTTCTCCCCGAGCTTGAGCGCATAGAGATCACGCGCCGATTCTTCGCGCGGCGCATAGATGTATCGGTCACGGAACGCGAGCCGGCCGGGATCTGGTGTCTCCGCAAGAAGGATCCCGTACAGTGTTTTTGGTTTGCCAAGGACGGTGCGCTCTATGCGCCATCTCCGGAAGCGGAAGGGAGTCTTATCTATACCATATCCGATTATGCGTCTGAGGGCGTTTCGGCTGGATCCGCGGCGCTTCTTGAGGACGAGATGCGGCGGGTCATGGAGATCCTCAATGTGCTTTCGGTGTCGGGTCTGCGCATGCGGGAAATACGGTACGAGGACCCCGCACTCCAAGAACTTCGCGTGGCGACCTACGATGGCCCATCGCTGTATTTCAGCCTGCGCTTTTCGCCGGCGTATGCTGCGGAGGCCATTCGATCGCTCCGCGAGGATGATGCCGCGGGAAAGCTGCATCCGGCATTTTCTGCGCTCCAGTATGTCGATTTTCGCGTGGAGAATCGCGTGTACTATCAATAAGTCTCGTTCGCACACCGCTCTCATGGTAGAATGATGCATGGATGCAGAACGCGGCAGAACAGAACGACCTCGATACATTGCGGAATATTGAAGCCGAGATAACCGAGAGCCTTGCGCTTCTCGGACGGTGGAGTTATTTATACGAGAAATTGCGCCCAGGGCAAAAACGGAAGTGGCAAGCTATTGTTGCGGGCGCGCAGGGAAGCCGTGATCGGGAAGCGGTCCGGACGGAACTCGACGGTTTTATCAATACGACCATCCGGCCGCTCGTGGAACGGTTGGATTAGAAATACAGAACACAGGTTCTTACAGTTTGTACACGAAGATCGACGTACCTACGCGATAGTCCGGCTCGGGCACATTCCCCATACCCGGTTTTTGCGGGCGGAGTTCGGTAAGCCAGCGGTATTCGTCTTCGGATTTCCGTTCGAATCCCGGAACGCCTTTTTGCATCGCGCCTTGGAGTGAATTCACGGAAACCGCGAGCCAGTGGATATTCTCGTTCACGGGATTCCCGCGCGCCGACCACCAGTTCTCTTCCTTGTTGCCGAGGTAATATTTCGGATTGCCGCCGCCGAAGTAGTCCACGCCGATCCTGTCTATCTCCGGATGCGCCGCAACGAATTCGCGCAGGCGGGCAAGATCTTGCCCCCAGTCGTAGTTGGAATCCGTGACGAGCCGGTATCCTCCCATGGTGCCGCCGGCGAATTCGTTGAAGTACGACAGGTAATACGGGTATCCGGCGAGAACGGAGAGCAGGAACCAGACGACGAGCACGACAGTCGCAAGGTACTTGAGCGATGAAAAAAGCACGGCGCGTGTCCCATGCAAGAGCGCCCCGACAAGCGTCGCAGCGCGGGGGATGCTCACGGATGTCGTGAATTGTCTCCAAAACTCTGCCGCGAGAATGTAAATGAACGGAAGCGTGGGGAAGAGGTGCCGGAAGCCGATATTCAAGGGGCTCTTTATGCTCCATGCCCAGTAGAATGCGATAAAGAGAAGCATGGCGAACTCCGCGAAGTTCACGCCGAGCCAATCGATGAGTCGGCGGAAGAACCGCCACCCAGAAGTCTTGACCGCGCGCCATAGCGCAACAAGACCGCCAAGAAGCGCCGCGAGAACCAGAATGAGCGTCGGTAGCGGTTCTTTTGCGGCGTATACAACGGGGAAATAATAATGCCAGCCCGATGCCGAGACTTCGCCGAGGAAATAGTTCGTGTTCCCGCCAGCGGAGCGCTGAAGCACCATGAGTACGCCGAGCATGTATTCTCCGAAGGGTCGTGCAACGGGATTCCCCGCCATCCAGACGTTCAGATCGGCAAGACAGCGCGCGGGTTTGCAGACGGCGCCATCAGGCGTCGGTCCGCCGGCAAATGAAGCCAGAATGGTCGAGGTGTCGCTCGTCTGCTTCTCGATGGGATAGTTCACCGTAAAAAGCGCGTACAAGGGATAGACGACGATAAGGTAGCCGAGTGTGATGACGACGATCGTCCGGGCAATATGTCGCATCTTCGCGGCTGCGATGGTTTTCCAGCGAGAGAATCGTTCCATGCCTTGCGCCGCGCGGAAGCCCTGCGCGCCGCCATAGATCGCGGCAAGCACGAGGAAATAGGGAACGAGGAGCACCGCAGAGAACTTTCCGCTTTGCGCGATGCCGAACGCAAGACCGGCGAAGAGCACGGACCGCTTCGTCGGGCTGTGGAGCATGCGAATGAAGTAGTAGGTGGCAAGCACCACGCCGAACGCGGCGGCGATATCCGTGGTGACGTAGTGGCCGTGAGCAAGCACATGCGGAGACAGTCCGAAGAGAAGCGTGGGAAGAAGCGCCCACCATCGCCCCATAAGTTCGGCGGACCACGCATAGATAAGGACGATGAGGAGCAGGGTCAGAACGATAGGCCCATAGCGCGCCGTTTGGACGAGGCGATCGGCATCGTTGCCGGAAAAGTAGAAGAACTGATTCCCGGCTTCCCACTGGCCGTTTACGTCTGTTTGCCACGAAGAGTGGTCTGTTGGAAATTTCACGCCGGCAAAGAGCAGGGGAATGCCCGCGAGCGCCTTCACGAGCGGCGGATGTTCGGGGTTCAGACGGAAATCAAGATATCGGACATATCCGTATCCGGCGGGGATATGCGCGAGCTCGTCCATGATCGGGGATTCTTGGGACGATACCTGCGCCATCGTAATGAATGAAACGAGGCAGATGAGCGCGACGACGAAACCGGCGAGCGGAATGGTTGAGGTACGCATGGCCTTATTATACCGGATTCGCGTCCGGGCGGCGTTTCATGTTCCCCTCCGTGCCGCGGCGGGGTAGAATGCTACTGATGTGGCGAAACGTTCCCCGGAAGAATATTTCAAGCAGAATCGCGGACGTGTTCCGCCCGCGGCGAAAGACGGTCCAGCAGTTCGTCGGCGCTGCCGACCGAACTGCTGAAGAGCGGGACCTGTCCCCTGACGCGCACGGCGATTTCCCGGGGCATTCTTTGCCGATCGGAAAGTTCATTCTGGTCTTCGTGATCGTTGCGGCGATCGGCATTGTCACGTTCGGTGTTTTTGCGTACGAACGCAAAATGGGCCAGTTGACGCAGGTCGCCGAGTCGCTCGGCGAAGCGCAGAACATCCTGCCGGGGCTCAGAGGATACGACGAGCTGTTCAAGGATGAAGGCGACGGCGTTCCCGCCGAACAGGCGAATCCATTCGCTGGATTTTCGGACGGTGCAATATCGCTCAGCGACATGCTTGGCGGCGTTCAGGCGCTCTTTACGGATGTCGGCTCCACGTTCACGAGCGCGCAGGATGTCACCGGGCGCCTCGGAACGCTTATCGGACATGCCAATCGTTTGGATCAGGAGGGCGTGCGCATGATGCTCACCGGTCGCGGCGAAGAACTACTCGCGCTCATGCGAGAAACCCGCGACGATCTGAAGGATATCGACAGCGCGCTTCAGAACCTGAGCAAGACCCCCGGAACGCTCAAGACCTTCATGCCGCTCGAGCCGGCAGAATATTTGGACTATCGCATCATGGTCAATCGGGCGAAGACCGTGTTCGATGCCGCCATTGCGTGGCTTTCGGAAGATAAGCGCCATGTCGCCGTATTTTTTCTGAATCCCGCAGAGCTCCGTCCCGGCGGAGGATTCATCGGGAGCTATGCGGACCTCACGCTTGACCACGGATCGCTCGTATCCATGACGGTTCATGACGTGAACGAGCCGGACCGCGAGCTTGCCGCGTCGATCGTCCCGCCGCGGGAGCTTCAGGGGCTCGTGAAGCGATGGCGCGCCGCGGATGCGAACTGGTTCTTTGATTTCCCGGCATCTGCGGAAAAAGTACTGTCGTTCATGGACGCATCGAAGCTCTACAGCGCCGAAAGTCCATACTTTGACGCCGCATTCGGCGTTTCCGCACCGGTTATCCGCGACATTCTGGCAAAAGTTGGACCGCTCAAACTCGCATCGGGCGATACCATCACCGCGGAGAGCTTCCTTATGGACATCCAGCGGCAAGTGCAGCTCGCGCAGGAACGCGGCGACGATTCGCCGAAGCTCATTCTCGGGGAGCTGGCACCGCTCATCATGTCTGCAATGTCATCCGATGGATTTTCGTGGGACAACAGGATGGAAACCGTTGCATCGTGGGTGACGCACAAGGATCTGATGGTCTATTTCCGCGAGCCCACGCTTCAGAGTTTTGCGGAGACCATAGGAGCCGCGGGGAGCGTTTTCCGCGCTTCGGCGGATCGGGACGTTGATTATCTTGCAGTTGTCATCGCGAACATCGGCGGGGGGAAGAGCGATCTCTATACGACGCAGGATATCATGCTCCAAAGCCAGCTCGGCGCGGACGGTACGGTGTCAGATCATCTCATCGTGAAGCGCACGCACAATGGAACGAAGGCGAAAGAGTGGTGGTACCGCACGACAAACCAGGCATTCGTGAAAATATTCGCCCCGGGCGGGGCGAAACTTGGCGGGACGACCGGCATTGCAGCGAAGACCGTGACGCCGCTTATGAACTATGCGAAGAGCGGCTATGCGATCGACTCCGATCTCGCGCGACTTGAAGGAACCGCCCGAGACATCGTTGCGCTTCCCGGCGTGACGCAATACGAAGAATCCGACCGAACCGCGTTCGGCGCATGGATGCGCACGCCTCTGGGCGAAACGACCGAGATGACATTGGACTACACGACACGCCTATTTACCGAGCCGAAGACCGGTGCGACGCATACGCTCATACTTGAGCGGCAGACCGGAGCAACGGGAACATACCGTGTAGAGCTCCACGCGCCGGTCGGCTTCCGCTGGCGCGAGAACGGCCTTCCGGTGTATGAATATGAGACGACCGACCTGCCGGGAAGGCTGGTCATTACCCTGACCCTGGAACAGGCGCTCTGAAGCGCTGCATTCCACGGGTATGTTCCATGCATACCATGCAACAAGAACGCCGGTTTATCCGGAACTTCGTCATTACCGCGCATGTCGATCACGGAAAATCGACATTGGCCGACCGGATGCTCGAGCAGACCGGTACGATCGAAGCGCGCCGGATGAAGCCGCAATATCTCGACCAATTGGATCTGGAGCGCGAGCGCGGCATTACCATCAAAATGGCGCCGGTGCGGATGCAATATAAAGGACACGAGTTGAACTTGATCGATACGCCCGGCCACAGCGATTTTTCATATGAAGTTTCCCGCGCGCTTCACGCGGTGGAGGGGGCGATTCTCCTCGTTGATGTGACGAAGGGCATCCAAGCACAGACCTTATCGAATTTCCGGAACGCGAAAAAAGCCGGGCTCACCATCATCGGTGCAGTGAACAAGATCGATCTGCCGAGCGCGCATCCGGAGCGCATCGCGATGGAACTCGCGAATCTCTTGGGCGTTTCGCCGGAGGAGATATTCCACATCTCGGGCAGGTCGGGCCAGGGCGTAATGGAGCTTCTGGATGCGGTCATAGAGCGTATCCCGCCTCCGGCGGAAACATCGGCCGCGAAGCAATGCGCGGGCCGCGCGCTCATCTTCGATTCGCTCTACAACGACCACAAGGGTATTTTGGCGTACGTGCGCGTGATGGACGGCGCGCTCCGGCCGGGCGACGATGTGTCGCTCATCGCGGGCGGCGCAAAATTCAAGATAAAGGAAGTCGGCCGTTTTTTGCCGGAACACCAAGCGGTCAAGACGCTTACGGCGGGGGAGATCGGCTATATCGCTACCGGATTCAAAGAAGCGGCGCTCGTCACGATCGGCGACACCATCGTACGTTTGGACAGCATTCTCCATGCGGACGTGAAGCCGAAGATACTCGCGCTTCCCGGCTACCGCGAGGCAACACCCGTTGTTTTCATCTCATTTTATCCTGACGGCAAGACGGAATTCGACGACCTTAAAAAGGGTCTGGAGCGGTTACGGCTGACCGATGCGGCACTCTCGTTCGAACCCGATTCGAACGAAGCCCTGGGACGCGGCCTCAAGGTCGGCCTCCTCGGTCAATTGCATTTTGAAATAACGGCGACCAGGCTCACGCGCGAGTTCGGCTGCGCGTTCATCACGAGTTTCCCGTCCATTGCCTATCACGTCAAAGAGAAGGGAATGTGGCGTGTGGTGAAGGACCCGCATGAATTCCCGTTGGATCCCGATGAAGTGCTCCAGCCGATGATCGCGATGGAGATCCTGGCACCCGCGCCCTATATGAGTCAGGTGGTGAACATGAAGAATGTTTTCGCGCTGGACATCCGGAGCATCCACACGCTGGGCGACAATGTTGCGATAGAGGCGCGAATGCCGCTTGCCGAACTGATCCGGGATTTTGACGACCAGCTGAAATCGAACTCGGCCGGGTACGCCTCGTTCAGTTATGAGCTGGACGGCGACGATAAGGCCGATGTGGAAAAGCTCGAAATTCTTGTCGCGGAGGAAGTGGTGCCTGCGCTGACGCGCATCGTTTCCCGACGCGATGCGGAATACGAAGCACGGAAGACCGTGGAGCGGCTGAAAGAACTTCTGCCGCGCCAGCAGTTCGCGCAGGCGCTCCAAGCGCGCATCCGCGGCCGCATTATCGCCCGGGAGACCATCGCGGCCATGAAGAAGAAGCTCGGTGATTTCGGGAAGAACGGGGGCGATCGGACCCGGAAAATGAAGCTGTGGAAGAAACAAGAGCGCGGCAAGGAGCGACTGCAGTCCATGGCGCGCGTGAACGTGCCCGTCGAGGTATTCCGGGAAATACTCAAGAAATGAAGCGTTGTGCCCGCTTTTGCGGTCGGGTATGCTGATAAGTGATGCGTGTTGTCCTTCTTATTATCCTCACATCGCTCCTGCTTTTTTTAGGGAGCCAATTGTGGTATTTTTATAAGCGGGGAGAGACAGCGCGCGCTGACCTTGAATCTCAGGAAGAGAAATTGCAGGCGATACAGCGCGAGCATGATGCGTTGAGCCGAGATGCCGACTATTACGGCAACACGGCGAATATAGAAAAAGAACTCCGCGGCAAATTCAATTACAAATCGCCCGGTGAGACGATGATGGTCATCGTACCGGACGAAACGACAAGCACAACGACGACACGACCATGAGCGATATCGGAACGCAGGTCAAACATTTCTTCCGCCATCGGCGCAGGACTGCCATTGCGTTGGTATGCGGCGTTGCGGTGATCGTCGTGCTCATAGCGCTTGTTATATCGGGCCGGTATCCGGTCATGGTTGTGAACGGCACGCTTATTTCCTCGGCGCGGTTCGCGAAGAACTATGCGTCCGCGGCTATTCTGCACAGCAACCAGCTGAAGATCAATGCGGAGAACCCCGCCGCGCTCGATGCACTGAAGCGCGTTACGCCGGCGGAGCTCGGTGCGAGCGTTTTGGACACGCTCGTGGAGGCGACCCTCGTTGAACGCGGCGCAAAACGCGAAGTGGGAAATCAGCTGCCCGGGCTGGTGCATGCGAAGATCGATGAGTACGCGAACGATCCGGAGCTCCAGCGAGGCGTGCAAACGCTCTACGGTATGGGATATGCGGATTTCCGCGACGAGACGCTCGTACCGGTCGCTGAGCACGATATCCTCGAGGGCAGATTGTATCTCCGCGGACAAAGTTACGAGCAGT
>JBEEJO010000014.1:0-14983 GCA_041169145.1 Candidatus Parcubacteria bacterium
GCCCTGCGCCAACTCGTCACTGCGGGGTATTTTCGAGAAACGCCGAAAGACCCCCTTGGATTACCCCTGTACTTGAACAGCTTGGGCGAAGTAACGCTCAATAAACACGCTCAATAGCGGGGGATATCCGGTCGGAACCCGGGGTCTACTGTGGCCCGCTGGCGCTCACTTTTGCCTGATACGCGGCAAGGGTGTCTGCGAGGGTTGCAAGACCGGCTTGGAGTTCGTTCTTGAGGGCTTGCGGAACCTCTTGAAGCTGCTTCATTGCCGTCGGTTCCGATGACGGAGAGCCTTGGAACATGCTGAGAAATTCGCCCCGAGACTGTTCCGATGCGGCGTACACGCCGTACACAAAGGCCGCCATCAATGCTGCCCAGATGATGAGGGTCACATAACCGGAAAGCGGCATTTGTCTGATCTCGCGCATGGTCTTATATCCTCTATAACGCACAAAACGAGAAAATGTTACAGATTTTTTGTCCATCTCGTGCGTATGCACAGTCTTGACGGATGGCGAAGTGTAAAATGAGAGGCAGTAGGACGCGCCGGAGCCAACAAAACCGGCACCCCACAAGCAGAAAACTTCAAGATGGAGGAAGGATAGGATGGAATACGACGGCCAATGGGACACGGGCCCGCGCGGCGAGATCCACATTCACCACTTGCGCGTGCATCATCGTGGAGGAAAGGACGTTCCGACGAACCGCGCGAACCTTGCCGCGCCGCGCGACAAGCTCTGGCACCGGCTTTTCGGCCCGCTCCTTCCAGAGGAGGCAGCGCTGACGCTGGAGGAAGCCGAATCGCTTCGCGCGGTGATCGCACAGGATCAGACGCCGGAGTGCCGGGAGCGCCTGCGGGCGTTCATAAGGAAGCGCAAGTACCTGTGGCGGTTCGTGCACTTGGAGGCGAACCAACAGCACCTCAACGAGTTCGCTGAGTTCTTCGGTAGGAAGTACGTCGTCCGCGGAGTAGCGCTCCTTCGCGATGCGGCGCGTGTCCTGTGGCGCTGGTGCGGGAAGCGTGGCCGGAACATCCGGATGGCGATGCGCCATCTCGCGAATCCCGAACCGCGGCACAAGCACCCGCATCACTGGCCTCGTCGCAACCACGTCATCCCGCGGCCAGCTCCGCACTTCGCCTGAAGTACGTATCCAAACGGGAGGGCCGCCGTCGCGACCCTCCCGAAGCACCTCAAGAAAAGAACCCGCCGTCCCGCATTGCACGGGACGGCGTTCGGTTCGCGGCGCGGGGCGCCGCATGGTTTAGTTGAAGCTGCGGATGGCTTCGTCTTCGGAATCGTAAACCCTAAAGACTTTAGGGGCCCTCCCATCTTTAGCGAGAAGTCCGGTGTTTTCGAAGAGCTGCCGGATATTCTGATCGAGTGGGTTGAGGAAAACGAGTCCACCTCCCTTGCGGGATGCGGTCGTGTATGTGCGCACGATCTCGCCGAGGCCAGCGGCATCCACATACGGGACATCCGCGAGGTTCAAGACGATCTTCGTTTTGCCCGCATTGGCGAGTTTCGTGACGATCTCGCGGAGAGCATCGTCCCCCTCGCCAATGAGGATCTTCCCACAGAGGCGGAGGATGACGACATCACCAACTTGCCGTTCCACGATTGTCATGCGACATCTCCTTTCTGTTCGGCGAAGCTTCGGACGGCTTCGTCCTCGCTCTCGTAAGTCTCGAAGACCGTGATGAGCTTGGTGATGGAGAGCAAATCCTGCATCCTCTTCGTGGGTCCGAGGAGTTTAAACTCGTCGCCCTTGTAGGAAACCGTGGAGTAGCTCCGGACGATGGCGCCGAGGCCGGGACTGTCAACGTAGGGCACGTCGGCGAGGTTCAGGACGATCTTGGTCCGCCCCCTCCTCACGAGATCGAAGACGGCCTCGAAGAGGATGTTGCTATTGCAGACTCTGCGGGTGTCTACGATCTTCCCGTGCAGGTCCAGGATGGTCACGCCCTTGACCTCCCGTATCACGATTCTCATACGCCACCTCCCTCTGTTGATTGTTCAAAACTCCGAACGGCTGCATCCTCGTCGTCGTAGTTTAGAATGATCGTCGCGAGCTTCGTCGTGGACAGCAATGTCTTGATCCGCTCCGAGGCATGGAGAAGCTTGAGATGTCCACCGGCGTTCCTTATGTCGGTGTAGCTTCGGATGACCTCGCCGAACCCAGCCGAATCGATCCGTGCGACCATTGCGAGGTCCAGAAGGATGTTCCGTTCGCCAAGCTTGATGAAACGCGCAACGGCTTCGCGAAGCCCCGCACTTCCCTCACCGACGAACACTTCTTCAACGACAAGAACAAGAACGTCGCCGGCTCGCCGCTCTGCGATATGCATCGCGCACCTTCCTTTGCTAGCGCACTCGCTTCGTGCTGGCCGTAGGATAGGAAGAGCGGGAAAGTATGTCAACTAATCGGCAAGTGTCAATGATCGCCAAAGATATCGGCAGGCCGTTGTGCGATACGGCCGCCAGGGTTCCGCAAGTTTGAGCATCTGCTTTGTCGTCGGTTCTTTTTTGAGCCCATAGAGGTTTCGGATGGCATTTTTCAATCCCTGGTCGCCGGGCGAAAAAACATCCGGCCGGTCGAGCGAGAACATCAGGAACATCTCCGCCGTCCATCGCCCGATGCCATGCACGGCCGTGAGATGTTGGATGATCTCCTCGTCCGTCCACCGGTGGAACATGTGAAAGTCCAGGCGCTTGTCGGCGACGTGCCGCGCAAGGTCTTTTAAATATTTCGTCTTCGCGCCGGAGATGCCCGTTCCGCGAAGTTTTGCCGAACGCAATTCCAAAATATCCTGCGGCGTCGGGAATCGCTTGCGGGGGAAAAGCGCGATAAGGCGTTTCGTCATCGTGTCAGCCGCTTTCACGGAAAGCTGCTGGCTGACGATGGATTCCGCGAGCGAGCGGAAATAATTCCGCTCGGGTGCGAACGGGCGGAGGTGTATTCGGCGAATGATCTGCGCAAGTTTCTTGTCGCGTCGGGCGAGATACGCGGAAGGAAGCATGAGCCTCATTATAACAACCGGCCGCGGCGGGATCGCAAGCCATCTGCCTTCCGCAGCCTACTCGCGCGCAAGGGCCCGCTTGGATTGGAAGAAAAAATACGCCACGACCGCGAACGTGATAGTGGGGGACACCCAGCTGGGAACGGGTATGCCGAAACTGTCGGCGATCATAATGAGCCCCAAGAACAATATAGAATACATCGCCCCATTCTTGAGTAGTGCATATTTTTTGACTCGCTCGATATTCCCCATGGTCAACTGGCGTACGACGAGCGCGCCCAAGCCATTCCCGATCAAGATGAGCGGTACCGAGAGCGTGAAAGCGAAAGCTCCCAGTACGCCGTCAACGGAGAACGTCGCATCGATGACCTCAAGATATAATATCTTGCTCATATCAGAGAGCCCGGAATGCATCAGCTTTTCTTCGCTTGCCTCGGCGTTCTGCTTGAATCCGTGCGTGATGAAGAATGCGGTCGAGCCGATGACCGCGCCAAAGGCCATCAAGGGATTCGCTTGGAGACAGTACCATACGACGATGGCAAGGACGACCGAAACGGTCGCATAGAACCACACGCCGTTCGTGTAGAAAAATTCCTCGTGCGGCAGGCCGAATCGCTTTTCCTCAAGAAAAAGCCAGTGGAGAAAAAGGAAGATGAGGAATATGCCGCCCCCGGCGAGAAGGATAGGCGCGGAAGATTCCACCGCATCCATAACACGCGGGTCCTTGCTGAATGTTGCGGTCAAAGCACCAAGCGGCCCGAGGCTTGGAGTTGCGAACCATACGATGAGCCACGGCAGTACTCCGCGCACGAGAAAAACGGCGAATACGAGTCCCCATACGAGGAACCATCGCCGGCCTCTTTCGCTCATAGTGCCGAGCACCTCCGCATTGATAATGGCATTATCGATGCTGGAGATGACCTCAAAAAGGCAGAGCCCGCCGACAACGATCACCACCTCAAGAATATTCATGATCGGAGTTCCTATTCGTTGCAATTATATGACAAAAACGCCGCCTCATGAATGGAGGTGAGTATTGATACGCACTCTCCTCCCTATTATGGGTAATTTGGAAAAAGCGTTACGTCTGGTCAAGGTGCGGTGCCAATAAAAAAGAGGTCGCGGGCGTTGCCGCGCGACCTCCGGTACGATGGTGGATGCGGATACTCAAGGGGCCGGAACGACGACTTCGATAACCCCATTTGCGTAGCCGACGAAGTTGTTGCAGTGATCCGGACCGCGCCGCGGACATGCCCACGTCGTGAATTCCATGACCGGTTGCCCCGCCGTTGTCGGAACAAGGCGTACGGGAACCGGCAGAACGGGGACGTCACAGCGCCGGCACATCCGCGTTCCATCGCGGAACTTCTCGCAATGTTTGTCGTCGAACTCCTCGAACAACCGCTTGAGCTCCAGAGTGCGGTTCCGTTCGGGCACAACAGTGTCAGTTGGTGTTCCGTTCGTCTCCATGCCCACCTCTTTCTCCCGACCCATTTTTTGGGCCGCGTATCTACTACGCATCCGACGCCCTATTTGTTTCACGCGAGGCATCGCGGCGAATGCTGCGAATTTTGCGCCCGGAAGGCACCGTCAAAGAAGCAGTTCCTCCACGATTTCCGGAGGCGTTATGGCAATATTTAGCGGGACTGCGTTGTTGTTGGGCACGGCGCAAATTCGCAATTCGGTCCGGTCCTTCCGACGGAACTTCCATCGGGACACAGTTTCGCATCCATGGGGCATTGGATAAGATTTCCCTTTGGGGTCGGCGTCACAGATATCCCGCATTGTTCCTCCCATGGTCGCAAGCATTTTTGCTTCGCTTCGCACCAGGAATAGCCAGCCGAACCGATACAGCCGTGGACATCTTTGTCACCGCCGAGGAGCGGTCCGGGATTTGACGATGATGTTGGTGAGAACTCAAGCGTGGAAAGCATCTGATCAAAAACAGCTAGCCGTTGCTCATCCTCCGGATTTTTAGCGAAGTCCGTTTTATACATCAGATACATAGCGAACACATTGCCGCCCACTTCAAAACTGACGCTTTTTATTTCGGTCGGTTCCATAGACGCTTTTGGCAGTATGCTGACGATGGCAGTTCGTCCATATTCGGTTGTTTCTGTCTCAGAAACGGAGCCCGCCTCCACGCCTGCATTAAACTCTTTCACGAAATCTTTGAGCGATTGACCCGGTACGAGAGTCCCGGAAAGCTCGACCCCGCCGTATCCGCTTTCACCCGTCGCTCCCGGCCCGAACAAAGCGTTCTTGGGATTATAGTTGTTGGTAGCGGCATTCCATTCTTGCGGATATTTGAATGAATATCCTCCTTCCTCATTCCGATAGATCTTCCAGCCAGCGGCTTCATCCGGGCACGCCGCGAATTCGCAATTCGGTCCGGTCCTTCCGACGGAACTTCCATCGGGACACAGTTTCGCATCCGTGGGGCATTGAACAGGCCCCACACTTGGAGCTTTCTTACTGACAATGAAATAACCGCTAACGCCGAGTAACATAATGCCGAGCGCGGCGAGAATAATTACGATGGGCGCAAAACCTTTTTGATTCATACCTCCATTATACCTCTCCGGTTCAATCCCGGAGTCCTCTGACGGATAACGCCCCAGCAAATACTGGGGTGTTATCGTTGTGGAAAGCCGCGGAGGAGATCGGGATTGGGATGTGGGCGGTAAGTAAAAACGAGAAGAGGCACTCCCCGAAGAAAGTGCCTCTCTGTAAGGAACGGCGCCCCATGCGTCGGGCGCCGTCGGTGATTTGGCCTTGTGTGCTGCTGCGGCCTAAGGGGTATACCACGCCTGGATCTGGCTTGTCCTTCCTGACTTGTCGATGTTGAAGAGCAATCTGCTCATCCCGGTGTATCGAACGCAGTAGGCCGTCAGGTAGTACGAGTTGCCGGGATCGCACTCCTGGCCATCCGGATACGCGGCGCGGACCTCTGCGAGGGTGTTCCCGATGCGTGCCCCGCGGTCGGTCGTGCCGTACCAGCCGAGCCCGAGCGATATGATTTGGAGCGAGTCATATGCCCAGACAAGGTAGAAAGAGTTGCCACAGCCGACGATCTGAAGGGTGTCTCCGTATCCGCCCGCATGGCCGTTGTAGATGGCGAACGCGCCTCCACAGTCGGTCACCGGCCACATCTGGTCGCCCATGCCCAGATGAAGGAAATCGCCGATGCTCTGCTGCTTCGCCGAGTACGTCAGCGTAGAACCGCAAGAGAGCTCACAGCCATTCCGCTGCCGAGGGGTGGGCGTTGGGTCGGTCGGTGTTCTGCAATTGGAACCGGTGAAACAGAGCGCTGCGAGCACAGCGATTACGGCGTTCACGACAGAACGGGATTTCATCGCTCCCCCCTGAACACAAGACGTTATCAAGCGCCGGATAGCCCGGCCTACTGAGGTTATAGAATGGCTCGTCGAGCGGTGTCAACGTCCTAACCCATTGCCGCGTTTCACGCCAAACACGTAGGGAGCTCCGACACTTCATTCGGAACGCCTGAAAATCTAAACCCCGCTTATGGCGGGGTAAGATTTTCTAGTGCAAGATCGTGGAGGATGTTAGGACTGGGATTGAAAACGGCGAAATATTTTTATCAAAGCATACGCAGCAACAGAGAAGATGACTATATCCAAGCCAAACGCTAGTGGACCTGTAACGCAAAAATCCACCCGGGTAATGGGTGAAATTTTACTAACAGTGTTCTGGTGGAGATGGGCGGAATTGAACCGCCGTGTAAAGGAATCACGGAACACCATCTACGAGCGTGTTTCAGTGAGCAACTGAACCTGCGTTGGCTCTTGGTTTTGTTCCGGCGCAGAGCCGTCTGCCGGAACGAAGTTCCCTAATATATCACCGGTACTACCCTAAGGAACCCAGGCTAGCCGATGCCAGTTACGCGTAAGCGAAAGCTGGAGCCGCAACTCGAGAGTTGGCAGTTATAGGTTTTTGCCAGATTTACGAGATGGCGCTCGGCTCGCAAGCATTCCGATCCGCCTCTATCGAAGCCGATCATCCCCGTATTCCTTTTTCAAGGTGCTGTTATTATACCCAAATTTCCATAAAAAATCAAGCTGCGAAAGGTGATATTGTGTTGCCAACACCATCGGTCATGGGGTAGGGTAAAAGCAGCATCGGCGATGAAGACGTCGCCGAACTCAAGGACCTCATACGGGGGGAACGAATGAATTCGGAAGAAGTACGAGCGATCTTCAGGGACATCGGCGCGGCCATCGAAGGGACACACGTCGTGTATGAGACCGAAGAGCACGGTTCGGCATATATTGATATGAAGAAGATCTACGCCCGGCCACGCAAGGTCCGGGTTCTCTGCGGGGGCCTCGCGCGGCTCTATGCCGACGAGTGGCCGGACATAGTGGTCGGCCCGGGAGCGAGCGGGGCCATCCTCGCGATGTTCACCGCGCTGCATCTCTCAAGGATGGTGCGCAATGAGGTCGCCGTCGTTTACTCGGAAATGTCGGGAGACGAATTCGTGTTGTCGGACGAGTATGATAAACTCGTTCACAACAGACGCGTACTTGTCGTAGCGGATGTGCTTACGACCGGTGCAACGGCAAAGAGAACGGCGAACGTGGTGGAACGGTGTGGCGGGACGGTTATGGGTGTCGCGGCGCTCTGGAACCGTGGCGGCGTCAACGAGAGTCGTATCGGCCTACCAATGGTGCGATCGCTCGTCAACATCCGGCTGGATAGCTGGAATGAAGCATCGTGTCCGCTTTGCGAGCAGGGCATTCCTATGAACCCGGATGTCGGCCTCGGTGTGGCGTTCATTGCTCGGACGCGGGAAAAATTCAGACACAAACGGAAGTAGGCGCATCGGCGCCGGAGGTCCATCAGCCTTCGGCGCCTCGCTGTTTGTCCTACATAGCATCAGCACAGGAACGAAACATGGTCGCAAAAAGGCACGGCCCCGTACGAACCTCGGTGAGGATACGTGCGGGGCCGGATGTTCATGCCGGAGCGAAAGAGCTAGCGGTTGACCGACGCGTCCGCAACGGAATTCGCGTAGAGGCTCGCTGGCAACGACTGCGCTCCAAGCAGGATCGGAGGGTTGTAGGTGCTGGGGATGAGGAACGCGGCTATCTGGGTCGCCTGCTGGTCGTTGCCACCCGTCACGATGTTCGCCGACCAGGAGCCACTACAGGAGATGGTGGTGAGCGGCGACTCAGCAAAGGGCTTCACCCACCAATTGCCGCTGACGCGGATGTACACCACGATGCGATAGTCGGCGGGAGCCACGTGCCACACCTGTCCCCTGAGCGGGTTACTGCTTCCGATGGGCGGGACCGAGGTGAGCTGGATCTCGGGGGTCCCGGGTCCTCCGGGCGCGGCTCCGCAGGTCCAGTTGTCCGGCATGGTGGCGCCGTTAAAGACATCGATCATGCCGGGCTTCATCGCCAGGTTTTCGTCCCAGATACCCCAGCCGTCGTCTGCACCCTTCCACGACTCATCGTGATCTTCGAAGTAGAACGTCTTTCGCTGTCCGGCCTGCGCCCACGACTCGAAGTTGACGAAGAAGAACCTCGCGTTCTCCAAAGACGGTACGGCCTGGCCGACAGCACTGCCACGGCTTTTCCACCCCGTTTCGGAAACGATGACCTCCTTGGGCGCGTACTTCGCCTGAAGTAGCGCATCCGCGGCATGGAGCGACGCGACCGCTCGCGAGACATCCACGCCTTCCCAGAACGGGTAGTAGTTGGCGAAAACGAAGTCGCACGCGGCGACCACGGCGGGATTGTTCTCCAGAGTGAGATACGTATCTGCAGTCGTCACCCGAACGCTCCGAACGGCATTCCGGAACTGGTTGAGGTACGCGATGAGCTGGGCGGGTGTCACATCGTTGCGGAGCAGCGCTTCACTCCCGATGATCACGGCATCCGGCTGCTCGGTTTGCGCGACGGTGATACAGCTTTGGATTTCCCGGTCATTCGCCGCAAGGTCTTTGCCGATCCAGACCCCCACGTAGACGCCGAGCCCGAAGCTCTTGGCGATGTGCGGGATTTTCTCCAGTCCCGCCGTGCATCCGAACGTGCGGATGTTCTTCGTGTACGGCACCAGGGATTCGATCTGCTTGGTGAGCTGGGTATCGTCGACCACGGTCCCAGTGTTGGGATTCTGAGCGTTGACGTAGGGACTGTAATCGATCCCGAACACCCGATACTTCACCGTCGTCGGTGTGGGCGTTGGTGTCGGTGTGGAAGGACCTCCTCCGCCCCCGCCGCACGAAATTGAAGCAAGCAGCACCGCGCCAAAGGCAAAAACGTCACATATACGCACGTATTCCTCCTTGTTGTGACACGGACCTACGATGGTCCGATAACTGCCTCCTCTATACCCCAATTCATCAGGTCTGTCTAGAAAACAGCAATGAGGTTTCGGCGCCCGCGTCGCGTCAAATATCTATCCGTTCCCGGAATGGAAACCGGCGCAGACGGAGGGAAAAGTGCATCTCTATGTAATGGAACGCTTGGCATCGTGAAATGATATGATGAATATCATGCCAGACGAAAAGAAAAAGATCCTTATCGTTGACGACGACCAGTTCCTGCGGGATATGTTCGTCGCCACGTTTACGGAAGCGGGGTTCGATGTGACCTCTGCTGCGGATGGACAGGAGGCGTGGGATAAGTTGGGAGTCGGATACAAGCCGGACATTGTTATGACCGGCATTCTCATGCCGCGGATGAGCGGATTCGAGCTCTTACGCAACATGCAAGCCGACCCGAAGCTCGCGCCGATACCCGTCGCCATTTTCTCGCATCGCGGACGCGAGGAGGATAAGAAAACGGCGAAAGACCTGAATGCCGACGACTTCATTATCCAAGGGAGCGTCCCGCTCGTGGAGGTCGTCCGGCGCATCCGTGCGCTCACGGGAGATGTTCATACCTACCGCGTGTATCTGAAGCGTTTTCACGACGACGCCGAAACTTTTCTGCAAACGCTCGCCGCACAAGGCAAGGTTGACCTTGCCGATCTGAAAGACGACACGTGTTTCCTTGAGCTCACGCCGCTCAAAGAGAACGGGCAGTTTTCGGTGAAAGTCACTACCCGACCAAAGACCATACTCGGCTCGGATTGATGAGTACGAACCAAAAACGCCCCGAAGGGCGTTTTTAGTTCGTCTTACTCGCCGCTATCCGCAGACGGGCCGTAGATACTCGGTACCTTGCCGCCCATGGGGCGGAGGTAGGTTGAGAGCTGTCCGCGGTGATGGATCTCGTCCAAGATGAGCGAAAAGACCATCGGTCCGCGTGGAGCCTTCCATTCCTCCTTGCCGCCCATGAGCATCTTGGCTTCCGCCATCCACTCGGCATCGGACATTTTTCCCGCCGCATCTTTCGCGGCGCCGAGCGCCTGCGTCAATATCGCGGCAAGCTCTGCGGGCTCTTTTCCTTCCGGTTTCTTGAGCGTCGCCCAATCAAATGCGCCCTTGGTCAAGAACTCGATGAACGTTGTGGCTTCCGCGGCCATGGTTGCCGCAAGCTCCATCGCGGTTTTCGATTTCGGGTCCGGACGATAGTCGCGGCGTTCGGCCGGAATGGCATTGATAACTCTTTCGAATCTGGGGATCTCGTCCGTGATCGTCTGAATGAATAATTCTTTGTCGGTCATGAGAGTGTAAAATAATTAATAAATAAAAACGACGTAGGACAATTGTACCGTACTGGGGATGGAGAGCAAATCTTATTCCCGTCGGTCTATCGCCATATCATATGGACGGTGATGTCTTATATACGTCCTACGCACTCGCCGGCTGGCGAGATGGCGAATCACCCTTTTCTTTCCAGTAAACTCCGCTTATACCGTCCCCGTTATTGCGCGATTTGAGATACGTTCTCCGGAGCCGCGGAAATCGAGGATTGGTTGTCGCCCAGCTTCTTCCAGGCAAACACGTAAAGAATAATAAGGACAATAGCGACAAGCGCGGTCTTCGCCGGGTCGGGGATCTCGCCGTACTTTGCGCCGAGCGTGTGCAGAATGAGAACGTCGGCGCTGAAAAGGAAGCCCAAACTTACCGGGAAGACGCTTGAGACGACGACGCCGAGCAAGATATATATGACGCCTGCGATCATGAGCGTGAACCAATATACGCTCGAGTGCGTAGGTCCCGCTTCGGTATAAAAATAGTTCGCGGTCGTATACGCGAGTGCAACGGCAAAAAGGAAGATGATGCCGCCGAAGAACAGTTTCATGAATACGTTCTTACTGCTCATGAAGTTAGCTTGTCTTTGAGCTTGAAAAAAGCGATGCCGACTGCAGCGGCGAGTCCGAATGCTGTGGCGAAGATACGCGAGAATTCTCCGAGCTCCCATAGCCACGAGTAAGCATACAGTACCGTGAACGCCCCGCCGATAATATTCCCATACATAAGCATACGCCGGTCACGCATCATCATGCCCCACAACATCATCCAGAACCCGAAAATGAGCGCAAAGATAACGCCGGGCAATGACGTGTGCAGCGACTGGACCGCATATCTGGCGAATGTCGGCAATAAGGCGGCGATAGAAATAGCGATTACACCGCGGCGTACAAGTGCAAGTTGTTCAATAGAAGATTTGCCTTGGCCAATATTACGTGCTCTTCCCAAAAAGACGATCCAAACAAGAATAATAAGAATAAAAGCCCATAGCCACGGGAGGGTAAGGAATGCTCCCGACCATGACCAGGCGGCTATGCCCACAAGCCCGAGAGCGAGGATGAGGAACGGCCAGACAAGAACAAAAGCCAAAAGTTCCATTACGGATAGTTATACCACAATCTGTGGGAATGCACAAAATATGGTAAACTGCCGGCGTATGGATTCGGATGTCGAAATAACGAAGGGGATCCCATTCCACTGGGGCATCATAGTAACCGCCATACTCCTGGTTGGTGTTGTTGCATGGACGTTCGTTGAAAATCCCGATGCGTTGAATTTCGGCTTTGGCGGTGCTTCTCCTACGGATACAGCAAAAATACTGCCGGAGCAGCAAACCTCCTCGACATCGGATGCCGCGCCTGGAGCATCGCAACGGATTTCAGTAACATCCGCGCCAGCCGATGGGGACAAGAATGTTATTGCTCAGTCTGTCGTAACGATCGGCGAGAACAGGACCTTTCAGCTAGAAGATTATCCAGACGTAGAGTTTTCACTGAAGCGCGTGGCGCTCGCAACCGGCGGCGTCGCCATTCCCATGTGCGGCAGCGAAGCGACGTTCATGTCTGTGAAATTTGCCCCTCCCGCAAGCCCCCCGGGGAATTGTGTGAACGCCGTTGATTATAATGAAATCTCGCCGCCGGCACTCTTGTACGTCGGTTTTGAGCTCGCGAACAATTCCGCGGAATACGTCGGAGGGGATTTTGTGCTGGCTCTCTACAGTGTAACGATCAACGGAAAGCAAGTGATACGGAAGGCGCAACTCGATCCTCCGTGGGGAGGTTTCGGCGCTGACGCATTCTCTGCGCGCACATTACCGATGGGTTTTATCATCCCCGCCGATCAGCAGGAGGTCAGGATTATCTTCGGGAACTATGCGGATAAATACGGAAAGCATTACAGCAATAACGACTTCACAAGAACCGAAGGAGGATTCGTTGTGAATTTCAAGAACAAGACGATCACCGAGCTGGATGCAAGCAGCGCAAAAAGTTTATAGGCCCCAGCGTCTAGAGAGCTACTCTCGCCGGTCCATCTCGCGCTGAACCGCGCGTTTTTTCAGCACGTCGCGTTTATCGTGAGATTTTCTGCTCCGGCCGAGGCCGAGGTCTATTTTCACAAAATTCTTTTTGAGCGTGAATGCGAGTGCGACAAGCGACAATCTTTTTTCTTTCAGCTTCCCCGTCAGCTCTTGGATCTCTTCTTTGTGTACAAGAAGCCGCCGCGGGCGCGCTGTGTATAAGATGCACGGAGCGCGAAATATTCCGCCTGGAGCATCGCACGGGCAGCGGGCCTTGGCATATTGTGGAAAGGATCACCGCGTTCGAGCTGCGACGCGTGTATCTTTAGGGCTTTCAATTTTCGCCTGCCGTCTATCTGCACGATAATATCAGGTGATTCAAGCGCATGATGATGTTCTATATACACGCCATAGGCCCGACGTCGTGCAAGAGCTTGGATGCCGCGCGAATCCTGCAGCTCGGGCGACATGCAGAAGGCGAGATAGGGAACACCGAGCTTCTCCGCGAGCGCTGCCGCGACATCACCGGCAGTGATATGGTCCAAATGTCCAGAAATGCCATCGCG
Organism: Candidatus Parcubacteria bacterium; assembly: GCA_041169145.1. Taxonomy (GTDB): domain Bacteria; phylum Patescibacteriota; class Minisyncoccia; order UBA6257; family 2-01-FULL-56-20; genus DATJQA01. Next base: position 13,274 of record JBEEJO010000014.1, read on the forward strand.
CCCAAAGCCAAGGACCATATCGGGCTTCACGTGTGCCGAGAACGCCAAGAGTCCATGGCGGAGTGCGTTGCGGTGCTTTCGTTCGGACAAGCCCCCGTCCGGCAAGTCGCCCAGCTTTAGGGCCTCAACGCGCAGGAATTTCGACACGCGTTCAAGCTCTCGCCTTCTGATGCGTTTCAACTCGGCGGACGAACGTTCCGTTTTCAGATGCGCTTTGCCGCGCTCGCCGAGCGTCGCACAGAAGACGAAGTTTTTTCCGCCCGCCGCGGCGTTCTTGAGCATCGTCCCGGCGGCAAGAAAGCTTTCGTCATCCGGATGCGCGGTAACAACAAGCAGACGTTTGCCGAGGATGTGCATGATTACTCGCCCCGTTCTATCTCGCGTTCGTGCGCGCGTTTCTTCAGCAGTTCGCGCTTGTCGGATTTCTTGCGCGAGCGTCCGAGACCGAGTTCAACCTTCACGAGATTCTTCTTCGTCACAAAGGAAAGCGCGACAAGCGACATGCCTTTTTCTTTCAGCTGGCCGGAGAGCGACTTGATCTCTTCTTTATGCAATAAAAGGCGGCGCGTCCGCGACGGGTCATAGTCATCCGGAACATTGTTCTGCTGATACGGCGGTATTTGGCAATTGATCAAAAATGCTTCGCCGCCCCGAATAATGGCATACGCGCCCGCAAGGTTCCCATGACCAGCCTTCACGCTTTTCACTTCGTGACCGAATAGCTCAATGCCGGCCTCGTAGTGTTCAAGGATCTCATAGTCGAATGTAGCGCGCCTGTTCTCGGATAACGGTTTCATAACTTCCTTATAGTACGCCGGTTGCGCAGTCCGGCGCAAAAACGACCGAAGGCTTGCGGTGAAACAAGCCTTTGATGAATACGGCGATTGCCGTTACGATAGAAGGGCAGAGCAAGCGAGGGAGTCGGTGTTTGGCGGGGTAGAGGGGAGCTATGGGGCGGGTTATGTGAAGATCGATTGTTCTGCGCCTACAATAGAGAGGTGGTGTGGGATTCCGAACTCACGTGTTGTCCGGAATCATGGTCCCCGTAGAGGGGGGTGGGCACACTCGCTTGCTGTTCGTATTGAACCATATCAGTACCTATCGTCAATATACCAATGAAAGACCGCATTATCGCCCTTTTACGCCAGGCGTTACCGCATGAAGCGGTCCTTGATGTTGAGATCCCACCACGGGTTGAGCTTGGCCACTATTCGACGAGCGTGGCGATGAGGCTGGCAAAGACCGAGAAGCGCCCGCCGATGGAGGTCGCGAAAGAATTGGCAAAGAAAATAGAAGAAATAGCGCCGAAGGGTTTGTGCTCAAAAGTGGAGGCCGCTCCGCCGGGATTCGTGAATTTCTGGTTCTCGGACGAGACGGTCAAGGAAGAATTCGCGCGGTTAGCCAAAGAGGGTATCGTTTTTCCGAACGCGGCAGCCAATCGAAAACAGACGGTCATCGTCGAATATGCCTCGCTCAATATCGCGAAACCGTTCCACGTCGGTTATCTGCGCAATATCGCCATCGGTGATGCGTTCGCGAAGATATACGCCGCGCTCGGGTATCATGTGATCCGTTGGAACTATCTGGGCGATTGGGGAACGCAGTTCGGGAAGCTCATCGCCGCGTACAAGCTGTGGGGGAAAAAAGAGGATATCGAACGAGAGCCCATTCAAGCGATGCTCGACCTCTATGTGCGTTTTCACGATGAAG
>JBEEJO010000015.1:0-14477 GCA_041169145.1 Candidatus Parcubacteria bacterium
GCTCCCACGCGAACAGCGCACGAATCCGTACGTGAACACATCCATCGGCTTCCATTATTTTTTCACCCGAAAACTCATGCTCACCTACTCTGCCGAGGCTTACGTCTACTTCCCCGGCGGATATGGTACGCTCGATGAATTCTTCGAGATCATCACGCTCATCCAAACGAAGAAGATCGCAACGCACATCCCCCTCGTCCTCGTCGGCAAGGACTACTGGAAGCCATTTGAGAAGTGGATGACGAGCGTCATGTACGAAAGATACAACGGCGTGGACAAGGCGGATCTGAGGCTTTTTGAGATCGTTGATTCCGCCGAAGAAGCGTTCCGCATCATCAAGAAACGCGCGAAACCCCGGCACGATTTCTAGAACCAATACATAAACCGCCGAATCAGCGGCGGTTTATGTATTGCTTGTGCCCTTGGCAGGAATCGAACCTGCATCTGCTCCTTCGGAGGGAGATATCCTATCCATTGAACGACAAGGGCGAGATCACTCGCGCAATCTAATATAGCCGTCTTTTATCATTTTCTCAATATCGTCTCGCCGCGTGAGCTTTTTAATCCTCGCTTCTATAGCGCGTGCATCTTTCGGTGATTGATATCCCTGCGCTACAACAAGGTTGTCTGTGCGCAAGTTCCGAGTCGTTTGCGTATGGCCTTTTGCATGTTGACGAAGCCGTCGGGAAAGATCATCGGTGCTTCCAACATACAATCTCCCACTCGCACTTTCCAGGATATAAACGAATGCATTCATACGATATCCACTCCGACGATCCGCTTTGCGGATGTCGGAGCCCCGACCTTGCGTCGGGGTTGAACCGACAAGGGCTTGTCGCTCCCTAGCCTACAACGAAAACATAGAGTTCGTATAGTGCCGCCGCTACAAATGCGAGCGTAACAGCGTCCGTCGCCAGCCGCGCGATGCCGCGGAGACGGAGCGCCTTGCGCGAGACAGCCATGATGAGCGCATATTGCAAAGAAAGGAACACGCCGCCAGCGAGACCGATGACGGACAGGAAGTCGCGGAGCCCTATGCCGACAAGGATCATCGGGAGCGCGATTACGGCGATGGTTGACGCGACTCGACTTCCGCCGAATGTTTCCGCAAACGAATCGCGCAGCTCCAGCGCGATCGGCACATATGACGTCCAGAGCGCAAAGAGACCAAGCATGCCGATAACGAGTCCGACTTCCGGTGAAGCGCTGGGAATGCCAGATATGGTATCGGGCGTAAGCGGCCAGCCGGAACCAAGCACCGCGAACACAAAGAGTGCGTAGAGGATGACGACGACAGCCGTGCCGACCGCGAGCGGTCCCACGAGCCGGTGTGGCGCATGCCGCGTACGGCGATCGTATTCCATCATCGTGGGAATGGCGGTCCAGCCGGCGAGCGCAAAAAGGATTGCGCCGAACGGCACAAGCGCCTTTCCGGCCACGAGCGCCGAAAGCGATGTTGTCCCGGGAATGGGAGCGAGAAGCCACAAGCCGACAATAAGCGCCCCCATGACGGCCGTGCCGAGGAATGCCGCGACGCCAAAGAATCGCGTGCGCGCAAAGAGCGGTAATGAACCCGCAAGCCAGAATAGCGCCATAGCGGCTTCATCGGTCATGGCAGGAGTGAACAATCTCATGAAGTTCACGGAGAGAACGATGTAAACGACGAGTGAGAGCGTAAGCCCGCCATAGACCGCAATGAACGAAGATATCATCCCCCATACGCCAAGCGTCCGGCGAGAAAGCGCCGTCAGATGCTCCTCGCCGCCCACCGCGGATACGGCGCAGGCATAGAGCCAATGCGCGGCAAAGATCATGACGCCGAGCGCCGCAAGGAGGAGAGTTCCGGCGAGCCATCCCGACTGCGCAAAAAGATATGGTAACGCGAAAATGCCGGCACCGATCGTTGTTGCGACCAATATGCCGGTGGTTCCGGCGAATGATTCAGGACGCATGGGCTATCGTGTTATGCCTCATATACCGCATCTCCTTCGCGGACGCGTTTTCCAAGCTTGATGCCGATCTGTTTTCCTTTCGGCGCGACCGCGATCGGCTTGTGGTCAAACTGCATGGACTTCACGGTTTCTTCAAAATCCGTCGTTGCGCCATGAAATCTGAGCCGAATGCCGCTTTTCACCGGCTTTTTGAACTTTACGATGGCAACACCGATGTGATTATAGAAATGCGTCACCGCGCCGAGAGGTTTCCCTTCGGGCTGTGCTTTGATCGCTCCCGCCTTCGTGGGGCTTTTTCTCCCCGCGGTCTTCTTTGCCGCTTTTTTCATCGGCCGTTTTATTGGTTTTTTTGTTGGCATATCTTTTTATTTTAATTCTACTCCTTTGCGCCCTCTATGCGGTGCACAAACTGCGGATAGCGGGAATACCTATACAAGCTCTACGCTTTCCCCCGCTTTCGGCACATGGGCCGGCACGCCGACGTCGCTCACGATCTTTTCCGCGAGCGCGGCCGATGATTCCTCTTCGCCCTGCACAACGAATACGCGACGCAACTCGGCCTTGCGCGGCAAAAGCCATGCGAGGAGACGCGGCTGGTCGGCGTGCGCGGAGTATCCCGACAACGACCGTATCTCGGCGCGCACGGGTATCCGTTCGCCCAGGATGGTGACCATGTCGGCGCCGTCCGTGATCTGGCGACCAAGCGAACCCGCGCCCTGATATCCCACGATAAGCAGCATGTTCTTTTGGTCCGGAAGATACCGAAGCTCGTGATAGAGGATGCGACCGCCATGCGACATGCCGGAACCCGCAATAATGACCTTCGGGGGCGGAATATCGTTGATCTCTTTCGACTGTTCCGTGGTGAGCGAAAGATGCAGTCCCGGGAAATTCAGGATGTCGTCGCCTTTCCGCACCAGGCCCTGGGTTTCCCGATTGAAGTAATCTTCATACTTCTCGTAGACCACCGTGAGCTTGATGGCGAGAGGACTGTCGATATACACGGGTATCTTCGGCACGCGGCCATGCTCCACCATGTCGTTCAGGTGATACAGGAGGTCCTGCGTGCGTTCCATCGCGAACGCCGGGATAATAAGCACTCCCTTGCGCTTGATGATATCGTGTACCGCTTGCTCCAATTCATGCTCCCGCTCGTGCACGCCCGCATGCACTCGGTTCCCGTAGGTGGATTCGATAACGACGAAATCGGTGGCGGGCAGGGGCTCGGTCGGCATGATGATGGGAGCAGGGTAATTGCCGAGGTCGCCCGAGAACACAATGGTTTTTCCTTCCGCGGTCACGCGCACGGTCGCCGAACCGAGGATGTGCCCCGCATCAAAAAGCTCCACCGTGAATGGGCCTACCGTGACCGGTTCGTGGTATGGCACACCATGCCAGATATGCATCGCTCCATGGATCTCCTCCGGCGTGAGCAGCGGTTCTTGCCCGTGGCGCTCCGCTTCTTTCGCCATGACATGCTCGGAATCAAGCAGGAGAAGCTCGGAAAAATCCTTCGTAGGGCGAGTGGAATAGATCTGCCCGCGAAAACCATCGCGATATAGCTTTGGAATGCGTCCGATGTGGTCGATATGCGCGTGCGTGATAAAAACAGCCGATACGGTCGCCGGATCGTACGGAAAAGGATCGAAATTCTGTTTCTCCGCGAAACGGCCTCCTTGCTGGAGACCGCAATCAATAAGAATGCGCGTGTTGTCGGATTCCAGTAAATAGTTCGCACCGGTCACAGAACCCGCGCCGCCATGAAAGGTGAGTTTCATATGCATCGTATTGTACCATCAAACATGGGAAAACCTTTGAAAATATTGACCTTATCCATAGCGAATGCTCTAATGCATCCAGGCCCGGCACGGAAGAAACAAGGAGGGTGCCGCATGAAATTAGACAATGGCGTTGAGCTTCACGCTCCAGATCCTGACGACCGAAGAACATGGCGCGTTGCGATCCCGTCGGGAAAAGCTACGCTCGTCTTTAAGTTCAAATCCGGCGGCGACGGCTTGGAACTTGATCTCGCCAGAACATCGTTCGAGGCATCTGAGATGTCGCGTACGACCACCGCCGAAGCCATGAGCGAAGCGGGTCGCTGGTTCAACGAGCTCGGCAGACGAAACGCCGACACGCACGCCGCGGACGGTGACGAGGAATGACGGGGATACCCGCCGCCCCATCCATCACAACGCGCATGGGCCGGCCGATCTCCTTGGAGACGGCTGGCTCTTGTTGTTCTATGCTTCGGCGTCCGTCGCTTCGAATCGAAGATTCCTACCCGAACGGGTCAGGATCCTGTCTCCCTCTTTGTTGATGAGCTCTTCCACGATGCCCCGTTCGTTCCATGATATCTTTCTCCCTTTCTCAAGACACATCCACACCTCCCCGCCCTTCCCCGTGATCACTACGGCGTCGCCCTTCCCCGCGAGCAGGAGTGCTTTGCGTATCGCCTCGCGCCGGTCAAGGACTTTATAGACCGGCTTGAACTCCTTTTGGCTTTCGTAAATACCCTTTTTAATTTCGGCGATGATCTGCATCGGGTCTTCGTCGTAGGGGTCTTCCGTGGTCAGCACGATCTGATCGCAATATTCGCCCACGATCCGCCCCATCGCCGGCCGTTTCCATACGTCCCGCCCACCGCCCTGCGCGCCGAGTACTCCGATCACGTGCTTCGGTTTGAAAAGCCGCACGGCCTCGTACGCCGCCTTCAAGCTCGCGGGCTCGTGAGCGTAATCAACGACGACGGCGAACGGCTGGCCCGCATTCACGATCTCGAATCTTCCGGGAACCGGGCGTGCAACGGCGAGCGGTCGGATGAGGCGACGGGCATTCAATCCAACACCCATGGCGATACAGAGCGCGGTCGCGGCATTGTACACGTTGAATTCGCCCGTAAGCGTCGTGTCGAAACGCTCTCCCGCCATCGTAAACGATGTCTTATTGATCGCGAGTTTCGTGTCGGTGACGGGATAGTAGTGCTCCACGCCGTACTGTTTTGCGAGCCCGTCTTCCCGCGCGGTCGCTTTAAGCGAGAATCCGTATTTGTGCTTCATTGGGATCTCCAAAAAATATTCTATGTTCTGGTCGTCCAGGTTATACACGCCGACCGAATCGGGCCTCGGCGAGACCTGCCGGAACAGCGCGAGTTTCGCATCGCGATAACTCTCAAAACTTCCATGACGCTCGATATGCTCCGGAGAAATATTGGTAAAGACCGCCATGTCGTAATCAATGAATCGGTGGCGATACTGCAGGATGCCTTCGGACGATGTTTCAATGACCGCGAATCGGCAACTATCCGTTACCATTTGCCGAAGGAGCTCTTGCAGCGCGAAGCGGCCGAGCATCGTTTGTTTCGTTTCGTTCACCCATTCCCTCTCTCCGATACGAAAATTCAGGGTGGTCGCCAGTCCCGTTTTTCTGCCGGTGTACTGGAGAAGCTGCGCGGCCAAGTTGCTCGTTGTCGTTTTTCCTTTCGTTCCGGTTATGCCGATCACCGTCATTTTCCGCGACGGAAATCCGTTCCACCATGCCGCAGTAAGCGCGAGCAGGTAGTGGTATGGCGCGAACAGGAACGGCAGATGATACAGAAGCCGTACCGGAGGGAAATATTTTATTCGTTCCAAAAGCTTGCTCATGGCCTCGTTCCCGAAGAGAGTGATTTGAGCGCCGCTTTGAGCCGCGCACCGAGCTCGGTGGTTTTCTTGTCTATCCGCGCAAGCGCCGCTTTCGCGTCCTCACGGCGATACCCAAGACCCACCAGCGTTTCCAGAAGATCCGCATCGGCGTCCATGCGCGCGATCGTCGCCTCGGTCTTGCCGGCATGGATCTTGGATTTCAATTCCAAAACGATGCGCTCCGCCGTTTTTTTACCGATGCCGGGAGCGCGGGATAGGAGGTCCGGACGATTTTCCACGATTGCCGCGGTAATGTCGGGCAAGCTACCGACGTCGAGTACCGCGAGCGCGGACTTCGGCCCCACACCGGAAACCGAGATGAGCTGCTCGAATAAGGCGAGTTCTTGTTCCGTCGGGAATCCATAGAGATCCAGCGCGTCCTCGCGGACATGGAGATGGGTGTAGAGCGTAAGGTATGAGCCGCGGCGCGGCAGCGAACGCAGCGTGTGTTGAGCGGTGGATATTTTCAGTCCAACACCATGAACATCGAGAATGGCCGCGCTCTCCCCCGCGGATGCCAGCTTTCCGGATACTGAAACGATCATGCACTTGTAGTGTACGATGGCGGCAAGAAAATTACCATAAAACTTGCACTTTTTACTGCGTCCGCTATACTCTCACCCGTACCGATTATTCCGCTCCACACCCAAGACTCCCATCACACATTCATGCCCATCACGTCATCCGCAAAGAAAGCGCTCCGCCAAAGCCGCCGCCGGCGTACGGTGAATCGCGGACGAAAAGACGCCTTGCACGCGGCGATAAAATCGTACCGCACGCTCGTATCAAAGAAGAATCTTGAGGCTGCGCGGGCGGAATTGCCGAAGGTATACCGCCTGCTGGACAAGACCGCAAAGAAGGGAACGATCAAGAAAAACGCCGCGAGCCGGCTCAAATCGCGATTGGCCCGGTCGCTGCGGCAGAAGAGCGAATAAAAACCCCGGCATGCCGGGGTTTTTATTTTGAAACCGATCCCGTCCTACCGAATAAGGATATCGGTCAGGGCTTCTTCGTAGTCCAGTTTTCCGGATTTCACGCCACGGTCGTATGCCGCGAGCATCTCCAGGCGAGCCGGCCACCAGTATGGGAGCATACTGAACACCTTCAGCGCCGGCTCTCCCGACGCAAGAAGTTGTGCGAGTGACGCAAGCCGTTCGGCAACGGAGGCGGCGGTAAGCCCGCGTATCCCCTGGATGAAATCCGGCGCGGTCTCAACGCCAAACGCGGCAAGGTCGCGCTCACTTATCGTGCGCTTGCTCCACGAGGAGATCTTCTGAAGTTCGGTCGCCATACTCCACGTGTCCGCGCCATAAGCCTCCTCAAGTAGGCGCATAGCTGAAGGCGTAAAAACGAGCCTGTATATTCTTGCTTCCTCAGCAAGCCACGCTGCAAGATTTTCGCCCGTAAGCCGCGGGAACGACTCGGCGACTATGCCATTTCCTCCTTTTTTAAGGAACGTGAACGGCGACACCGGAGTAGCATCGGTGCTCACTATAACCGCACTGTGCGCATCGTCCGCGGTCCGTTTCAAGATCTCAACAACCGCCTTGGTTCCATTCGCGAACAGGGGTTCGACCACGGCAAGTTTTCTGGATTCAAAGAGTGATGATGAACGGACAAATTCCGTGAATCGCTCGCTGGCGGCCGGGTCATTTCCATCCAAGCGCAATACCGGCGCTTGCGGATATGTCTCGGTGAATGCTGCGACAATCTCCCGCGCTCGCCGTTTTCGCCGATAGCTGTCGGGGCCAGATAGAACGGTTATCATTGCCTGCAGAATAGCGGGTTTGCGCCCCGAGGTAAACCCCGGGGCGCGGCGCGCAGATATTCGTTCCTTGTCTTCTCTATCTCCTACGATTCGCAGCTGCCTTAAGAAAGGCCAAAAATAAGGGGTGTGGCTTCAATGGCCTGCTCTTTAATTCCGGATGAAATTGCGTTCCCACAAAGAACGGGTGTTTCACCTGTGGAAGCTCGGCGATCTCCATGAGGCGCCGGTCTGGCGACGAGCCCGAGAACACGAGGTTGCGTTTCGTGATCCGCGCGATGAATGCGGGGTTCACTTCATACCGATGGCGGTGACGCTCGGATATGTGCCGCACGCCGTACGCTCGGCGCGCAATCGTATTTGGAGCAATAAATGCCGGGTAAGCGCCGAGGCGCATCGTTGCGCCATAATCCTGCGCGGCGAGATTCTTCTTCTGTTCCGGCATGATGTCGATCACCGGATACGGCGTCCGGGGATTCACTTCGCTTGTGTTCGCTCCCTTCATGCCCGCAACATGCCGAGCAAATTCAACAACGGCAAGCTGCATGCCGTAACAGAGACCAAAGAAAGGTATTTTCTTTTCGCGAAGGTATTGGATCGCGCGGATCTTTCCCTCGATGCCACGCGACCCGAATCCCCCGGGTACAACTACGCCGTCATACTCCGAAAGCTCTTTCACCGCAGCGGGGCTTTTTTCGTACCGCTCGGCATCCAGCCATACGATCTCGGGCCGCCGATTTATAGCGGCGGCGGCATGTTTCACCGCTTCAATGACCGAGATATATGAATCGGCAAGGATGAATTGGCCGCTGCCGAAGTATTTGCCGACGATACCGATCCTGACCGGCGCGGTCGCTCGCGCGATGCGTCCGACAAGGCGCCGCCATTCTTTCATGTCCTTTCGCCGTGCCGTGATGCCCAATTTCTCAATCAGCGTGTTCCCGAGCCGTTCCTTTTCGAATGTGATGGGTACCTCATAGATGCTCCGCGCATCCGGCGCAGAGATAATGTCCCGCTCGCGCAGATTGCAGTTGAAGGCGATTTTCTCCTTCCGGCGGGCGTCAAGCGCATACTTCGCGCGCGCAAGGATGATATCGGGTTGGAGCCCCGCAGAATTCAGAAGTCGCACGGCGTGCTGGGTTGGTTTCGTTTTGAGCTCGTTCTCATCGTTCTGGATGGGAAGATAGCTCACAAGCACAAGCGCCACGTCTCCCGGACGCTTTGCGCGCAGCATCCGAACAGCTTCCAAAAACAATACATTCTGATACTCCCCGACCGTTCCGCCGATCTCGGTAATGACCACTTCGGCATGATTCTTCCGAGCTGCCGCTTCTATCCTGCCGATGACCTCCAGAGGGATGTGCGGCACGACCTCAACGTTCTTCCCGCCATAGCCCATGCTTCGCTCGCGATTGATGACCGAGAGGTAGACGCTCCCGGTGGTCATATAGTTCGCTTTTGAGAAATCCCTGTTCAGGAAGCGCTCATAGTTTCCCAGGTCCTGATCGCACTCCGTTCCATCGTCCAATACAAAAACCTCCCCGTGTTCTATGGGGTTCATTGTGCCCGCATCAACGTTCACATAGGGGTCTATCTTTATCGCCGTGACCTCAAAGCCGCGCGATTGCAAGATCTTCCCGATGGACGCCGAAGCAATGCCTTTTCCGACGCCCGACATGACGCCGCCCGCTACGAAAATGAACTTGGTCCTGGCCCTCCTGCGGCGCCGGTGATGTTGTGTGGGATGTTTCGCAGGGGGCATGAGATTTAGGTAAGAGGTGAATTCGCGCCTTCGCTCGTTGGCGTGAGCGATTGGTCGATGGGAAGCAGGAAGAAGAATGTCGTGCCGCGGTTCAGTTCGGATTCCGCCCACATGTCTCCGCCATGCGCCCTGATGATATTCCGCGCGATCCACAGCCCCAACCCGGAACCGTCGGTGTGGAATTTGACCGCGTTCGATGCGCGGAAGAACTTTGTGAATACTTTATCGATATCCTCCGCGGGAATGCCGATACCCGAATCGCGCACGCCCACCTGTATATACCGCGGATCCTTCGCCCGTTCGGCTTTCACGATGACCTGGCCCCCGGGCACGTTATACCGCACGGCGTTGTCCACAAGGTTCGCGACGACCATGGATATCTTCTGCGCATCAATCGTGACCGGCGGAAGCTCTTCTTGTGGTCGTTCGAAATAGAGCTTCAAACCGGCACGTTCCACCTGGGGCATCGCCGCCGCAAGCACGCCGTCAAGAAATTGTATGGGGTTCGTCTGCGCGAGATTATATCCGAATCGGCCTTCTTCCATCTTGGTGATGTCCAGAAGGTTCTCCACGATGTTCATGATGCGCTTCGCCGAAACCGCCGTTTGAGTTATGAGCTCGCGCGTGTCCGGAGCGATGCGCTCGTCTTTTACGATCGTGTCCAGCGCCCAGTTCACTTCGGTAATGGGCGTCCGCAGCTGGTGCGAGACCACCTCGATGAATTCGTTCTTGGATTTCAGAAGTGATATTTCCTGCGTTCGATTCGCAATAACTTTCATGAATCCGACAACATTCCCCGTGGTATCGATGATGGGCGATGTTGTCACGCGAAGCTCCAAAAGCGGGTCGTCAAACGAAATATCAACGACTTGCGGGTATTGGCCGGCGCGCGAGCGATATACGAGAGACGGCGCAAGCGAGGGAAAGATGACGCGCGCAAGGAATCGGTATGCCGGATCTTCGGCAAGTTGCGGGGAGATCGTTTTTCCGAGCACTTGCTCCCCCTTCAAAGAAAACAGTTTCTCCGACGCGGGATTGAAAAATAGGATGCGGAATTCCTGATCGTATACGACGAGCGCATCGCCGATGCTCTGAACGATGCTCCTGAGCTCTCCGTGCTCCAGCCGCGAGCCGGAACTTGCCGCCGCGAACCGATAACTTGTCCAAAAAACCGCCCCGAGCGCCGACAGAATGAAGACCAGAATGATCGGTACCCGAAGAACGCTTGGGATTCCCAAGCCGAATGTTGCGATCACAAAGAGCACGACGAATACCGGGACCGCGAACCAAAAGATGCGCATCTCGGGAAGGTCGAGGACCTTCACCGCGCTGTGCAATAGTTTTTGAATATTCTCCATGGCGCTCCAGCGTAATCATACCACCGGACGCGATTCTTTAGAACCTCAGAACATGCTGCCCTGCGGCTTCTTGGGATATGCCGATTTTTGTCTTTTGCGCTCTACTCCCGGAGCTTGCTTCTTCGGTGTATCCGGCCCATCCAGTCTCCGAATAAGACTGGCGAATCCCTGTTCATCCAGGTACTCCCGTATGCGAGCATCAGGAACATCGACGCGGAGCTCTTCAAGCGCGGGAGTTGGTATGGGAACGTTGCGCTCAAGAAGAACGAGTCCTCGCGCCTCCTCGGCCCGATCACGGAAACCCACTATACGAGCGGCACGCTTCGGATCTTCCGTGGCGATGCGCCGGAACATGCCGTCAAGCGTTCCGAATCGCGAAAGAAGTGCTTGCGCGGTCTTCGGCCCGATACCGGGAACGCCCTTCACGTTGTCCGACACGTCGCCTACGAGCGCTTTATAGTCGGCCAACTGCTCCGGCGCAAGACCATATCGTTCACGCACCGCGCGCTCATCGTATGTCACCGTATCGCTTAATCCCGTCCGAAATGCGCGGACGACAATACGCTCGTCACGCACAAGCTGGAGCGTGTCCGTATCGCCCGTCAATATCACGACCCGAACTCCCGGGGTTTTTCCGAACCGCTCCGCGAACGTCGCAATAAGGTCGTCTGCTTCGTATCCCGCGCGCTCGAACGCCTGAATACCGAACGCCGGGAAGAGTTCGTGCGCGGAGACGATCTGCTGGATCAGCTCGCTTGGAGCCGGCGGACGGGTTGCCTTGTATTCCGGATATTGTTTTTTACGGAACGTTGGTTCCGGACGATCGAAAAGCGCTGCGGCGTATGCGGGGCGTTCGCTCCGCCACATCCGCAGAAAGATGCTTGCCATACCATACAACGACTGCGCCGGTTTCCCGTCTTTTGTCGTAAGCGGCGGGAGGGCGTGGAAACACCGATGAATAAGGGAGTTGGCGTCTATAAGCAGGAGGTCTTGCGGAGGTTGGGTCATAGGAGAATTTTAGGGATGGTAATGCGTCGCTCATTCGCGCGCCGCCCATGGGCAAACCGTATATAGTGGGCGCCGCGCGGCAGAAGGCCGCGTACCACTTCGGGCCATTCCACCGCGAGCACATTATCCGGCTTCTTGACGATATCATGGATACCCAGAATGCGAATATCTGCGCGGGTCGAGAGACGATAAGCGTCGAAATGAAAGAGGTTCCGAAATGGCCCGCGCGGGATCGGCATGCGGCGCATAATAATAAACGTCGGGCTTTGAACTCGCCCGTGCGCGCCGAGCCCTTGGGCGAGTCCTTGTACAAACGTCGTCTTACCGCTTCCCAATTCCCCTCGGAATAGGAGCATCCGGGCGCGGCGGCCGAGCCCTTGCCGAACGAGCGCCCGTCCAACGCGCGAACCGAGCGCCTTAGTGCGCGCCGAGGAAGAGCTCAGATAGACCATAGTTCCGTTTCATAATAAAAAGCACCGCGACCACGAGCGCTATGCCGCACGACGTTCCGAGCAGAACCGCTTCTGTCAGTCCCGAGATAGGTTGTCGTGGGGGTTGAATGGTCGGCGACGCGCTTCCGATCAGCGCAAGTGTTGGTTTGGTGTTCGGCGCACCTGGTGTTGGCTTCGCGAATATCGTTCGCCCTGATACATCGCGGTTCGCGCTCAAACCCTCCGGAGCAACGCCGACGAACGCAGTACGATCGGCAACCCTTCCCTCCGCATCCGTGAGTGTTACGCTCCCGTCACTGTTCCGGAGCGTGAGGTGTGTTGTGGTACGTTGCAGCACGACATATTCTCCCTCAGCGACACGGACCCCGTTCAGGGCATATCCCTTTCCGGAATCGGTTGTAAGTTTCCAGCCCGAAAGATCAACGGCGCCCGGCCCGCCGTTCCAAAGTTCTATCCACTCGCCCTGCGCGTCGCTCCCCGCGGGGTTCGATAACCATTCATTGATCACTACCATGGCTTTGGGGGTTGGATGCCGTAAGAACCCGATCAAAGCATTTCCCCCGGCCGTTTGATGCCGAGATGCTCATATGCCGCCGGAAGTGCCATGCGGCCGCCTGGAGTCCGTTTTAAGAATCCGATGCTCATGAGGTATGGTTCATAAATCTCTTCGATCGCCCCTTGGTCGTCGCTCATTGCCGCAGCAAGGGTTTGCACGCCGACCGGCCCACCGCCGAATTTCGTGATGACCACTTCGAGCAGGCGGCGGTCCTGCGGTTCCAACCCCCGCTCGTCGATATCCATGAGCGCAAGGGCCCGTTCCGCGGCTTCCCGGGTCACTTCGGCGTTCCCGTGCACCTCGGCGTAGTCCCGCGCTCGTTTCAGAAGACGGTTCGCGACGCGCGGCGTCGCGCGAGATGCCCGCGCAAGGAACGCAACGGCGTCCGCGGCCGCCTTCACGCCCAAGATGCGCGCCGATCGTTCCATAATGCGCTCGATATCGTTCGGCGCATAGTAATCCAGCCGGAAGATCGCGCCAAAGCGGGATCGGAGCGGTTGTGATAATAGGCTTTCGCGGGTCGTCGCGGCTATTAAGGTGAACGGCGGAAGGTCGATGGTGAGCGTGCGCGCGGCAGGACCTTTTCCCACTACAAGGTGGAGCGTTCGGGACTCCATCGCCGGATACAACACCTCCTCGATCAAGTGGTTCATCCGATGCACCTCATCAATAAAGAGCACTTCTCCGGGCTCCAGATTCGTCAGGATCGCGGCAATATCGCCTGCGCGCTCCAGCGCCGGACCCGAGGTTGTCTTTACCGCCCCGCCGAGCTCGCGCGCAACAAGATGCGCGAGAGTTGTCTTTCCAAGACCCGCTTGACCGCAAAGCAGAATATGGTCCATCGCTCCGCCACGGCGGCGAGCGGCTTCTATGATGATCTTTAGGTTCTCTTTGGCCTTATTTTGGCCAACATACTCATTCCAGGTGGTCGGGCGAAGAAGTTGGTCAACCGTCACATCTTCGGCCGTTCCGGCCTTCTTTTTACTCTTATGATCGCTCATGGCCCCCATATTATAAGGATTTTTGGCGTTTTTCGCCTGTTTTGGAAATCAACACCTTACCCCCACGTAATCCCCAGAAAGCTTGACATGGGTTTTGGTTTATGCTAGCATGGAAACCTCGGGTGAGATAGCGAAGCGGTGTGGTCGTCTGGTGTCTGGGGGTAGGAGTTGTCCCTAGCTCCTTAGGATGGTGTGGCTTCGGCGACACCTCTCCTCGGGGCAATTCTAACTTCTTTTCGCCCAGCGAAAAAGAGATCTTTTTCAATCCTGCTCCCGCGGGATGAACCCCCAGGCACAAGATGAACACAACAAAAAACTCCGCATATGCGGAGTTTTTTGTTCTTTATTCCCGCGTATCACTTCCTTCCCTCGTGCAACCAGGATATTTCTCCGGTAATGCTCTCGACTTCGGCAAAACTCGTCATGCCGGACATGATCTTCAAAATGCCGTCTTCTTGAAGCGTCACCATGTGCTGCTTGCGGGCCATTTCCCTGATATCGTTCGTGGACAATCCTCTAATGATCGCTTCTTCGAACTCCGGCCCTGTCTCCAGAAATTCGTAGATGGCAACGCGGCCTTTGTAGCCGACGTTACTGCATTCATCGCATCCTTTTTTGGAATAGATCGTGATGTTCTTGTAGTTTTCGCGATTCACGCGCTCCGGCAGGTTATCCAAAAATTCCAATAGTTTCTTTTTAAGTTCAGGTGACGGCTCTTCCGGGACACGGCAGGCGGTGCAAAGACGCCTCACGAGCCGCTGTGCGATGGCAAGCGCGAGCGCGGGACCGACCGTCATCGGCCGCACCCCGAGATCAACAAGCCGCGGCACGGCTCCGGCGGCGTCGTTCGTGTGCAATGTGGAAAATACGAGGTGGCCCGTCAGCGCGGCCTGAAGGGCGATGTCCGCCGTTTCTTTGTCGCGAACCTCGCCGATCAGAA
>JBEEJO010000016.1:0-13336 GCA_041169145.1 Candidatus Parcubacteria bacterium
CGCCTGGGTTGGCGTTATCTTCTCGCACGGGACGCTCCAGTGGATAGAAACAAGGTCGCCCGGCGCGAGCTGTTCGATATCGTAGGTCGCCTCAAGTTTCCGATTTATCTTTTTGCGGACCTCTTCGCCGAGATACAATTTGCCGTTGGCGTAGAGAAGCGGTCGCATCTTCACCGTGATGCTTGGTCCTTCGGCTGCCGTAACGGTTCCCCAGCTTACGCGGCACTCGTCCATACTTTCAAGCGTATGGGCTTTCTCGAGATGGCCGGTACGCTTCCAAATATCGAATACATGGAACGAGTGATGCGGTACCGCGTTCTGCTCGAGCTTTGCTTCAACAAGCGCAAATGACCTTCCTAATTTCTTTTTGAGGTTCAGTCCGTCGATAAGATGGTGATAGAACTTCTTTTTTTCGATGTGCTCCAAAAGCTCGTTCCCCAGCCAGTATGCTTCCACCACGCGTTCATCAAATGGGTCGCGAATGTGATTCGCCTCCGCAATATGGCGGAGGTATGGATACATCGTCTCGAATTGTTTTAGGAGTTTCGTGAGGCCCGGGTCCTCTTCCTTTTCGGTGATGTATGCACCGATCTCGCGGTTCGCATCCGGTCCGCAGTAATGAAGCCGGTTCGGTCCGAACGCGTAACGGGAACAGCGCAGGATACCGTCCATGAATTTAGGGCTTAGCCACTAGCCGATAGGGTATGAGAATTGCCCTAGGCGGATACTGAATCTGGCGACGCTTGTTCCGTTGTCTTGTGTGCGAACACTATAATGAGTGCGATGCCCGCCGCAAATAATCCTGCTTGCAGGAAATCCGCGCCGGAGAACGTGTGCGTGATGAATATCGCCGAGAGTACATTCGTCACGAGCGTTGCAGGCACAAGAAGCGCTGCGACAACGGTTGCCGGAGCGCGTTTCAGCGCGGCATACCAGGTAAGCACATATCCCAAAAGGAAAACACTGAGAAGCAGCGTCCAGCCCCACTGAACGGCGCTCAGCGCGACAATGGGAGCGAAACCGGTGCGGACGGAGACAAGCGCAAGAAGAACGAAAGATCCGAGAATCATCCGAGCCGCGGCGACCGTCGTGCTGGAAAGTTCTTTGAGCGCCATCTTCGCGATGACATTTTCAACTGCCCACAAAAGCGTTGCGGCAAGTATCATCAGTTCGCCGGCGTTGTATTTGAATCCCGCAAATCCTCCCACAACCACGTTTGCCGCGAAAAGCGCGCCGACTCCAAGCCACTGCCATTTCGTGAACCGTTCTTTAAGAATAGGGAGCGCGAGAAGTGCGACCCACAGGAAAAGCGTTTTATGAATGAGCGCACCGTTCAGAGCGCTTGTCATAGTGAGACCGGTGAAAAATAGTGCGAAAGGGACCGAGCCGCCGATGATCCCGATCGCGACGAGCTGCACAACTTGCTTTTTTGTCAGCGCCCGTATTTCCGGCCATCGTTTCAGTCCTAATACAATACCCACGAGGAGCACCGCAACGATGCTGTTCTTGAGCGTTGTATAGAGAATAGGATCTTTGACGGCGGTGACGGCTATCTTCGACAGGAAGTTCGAAAATCCGGAGATAAGGGCAGTCGTAAGCGCGAGTAGCGTGGCGCGGGCCGTAAAAGGGTCCTTCATATCCCGTCATTGTACCATCTTGGTATGCGTGCGCGCCATGCAATCGCATGGAACATGGCTCAGGAGACCAACCATGCATATATTGGAACGAATCTCTTGCCCGTTATGATATTCATCAGTTCCTTTGGCACGCCCGCCGTTGCTTCGATACTGATCGTGCTTACCGCGGCAGTTTTTTTCGCGGCAGGACACCGGCGCGAAGCGGTGTATGTTCTATTTACATCGCTTGCGAGCGGATTCAACGCCTTGCTGAAATTTCTTACCAATCGCCCGCGGCCGGACGCTTCCATCGTTACGGTGTATCAACAGCTTTCCGACTCGAGCTTTCCGAGCGGGCACGCGATCTTCTATGTTGTTTTTTTTCGGCTTTCTCATCGCAATCATGGTCGTTCAGCACCGCCTTCCGAGGGTCATTCGCTGGATCATTGGCGGCATCTCTTTCCTGCTTATTGCGACCGTTTCCATATCGCGCGTCTATCTCGGCGTCCACTGGTTAATGGATTTTATCGGATGCTATCTTGTCGGTTTCATTCTTCTTTCGGGCTATCTCTATTTCTACTTTAAGAATTTCAGGCCTGAAGGCAGGCCGGGTGGCGCCTCATAAAAAAATCGGAGCTTTGCGAACTCCGCATTGTGCGTTTTTTTTGACTCGCGGCTAGCGGTCGTTTCGGGAGCGAGTTAATGCACGAAATGTCGCTAATGCGAATGTGCCGCCGATGATGTCGTTCAAGAGGTCCTTCAGCGTGTCCGCGTGTATCCATCCGGGGAATTCGTTCATACTGTATTTATGGAAGAACCATACGTCCGCCCAGAATTCATAGAATTCCCATAGAACGCCGACGAGGGCAACGAATCCCATGCCCAGGACGATGAGGAAAATAGCGTCTGCGTTCCCCACAATATTCCTGCGGGCAAGGAAAATGTACAAGAACAGAATACCGACGAACGCGCCGCCGAGAAGGTGCAGCGGGATGTCGATCCACCAGATGGTGCCGTACCAGTCGTTCCATAATGCGAGATAGTGCATGATGGCGATAGCCGCGACAATGACGAGAAGGATAAGCGCGATAGTGTTTTTCATGGTCATGCAAAGGCCGCCTGGGGCGGCCGATCCTTTTATTCTAGGTGGATAACTGTTCCTATACAAGGTTTCCGATGTGGTAAAATGGAATCAACCAAAGGGGATGGTGAACCAGCAGCTTATTGATTATATAAAGAGCCAACTGCAAGTTGGCGTGGGGAAGGACGTTATTAAGAGCGCGCTTCTTGAAAGCGGCTGGGCGGTCGTTGATGTGGAGGATGCGCTGAAGCAAGCAAGCATCGCCGCACGAACGACGGCTCCAGGTGCGGCGGTTCAACCGGCGGCCCAGTCCGTTGCCGCATCTGCCGGGGGCGTGGTGATGACCAGCGATATTTTTCAGCCGAAGAACGAACCGGTGTTCGATCCGAAAGCGACGGTCGGATCTGCCGCGAAAGCTCAAGCGCAGCCGGCGGGTGTGACGGGTAAAAGCGCGGGACCGGTGGTGGTTGGCGCCGCCGCTGCCGCTTCTGCGTCGTCCGGCGGACGGAAATTCGGCGGCTCTTTCATGGTTACTATTGCGCTTGGCGTCGGATTCGTTGTCTGTGCCGGTGCGGCCGTATATTTCTATATGCAAAAATCGGACCTTGCGACACAGCTTGTACCGCTCGAGGCCACACGAACGGAGGCGGATGCTTTGAAACAGAAGATGACCGTATTGCAACAGGAGCGAGACAACCTTACGGCGCAAGTCGCCCAGCTTCAAACTACGAACGGAACGCTCGTAGGCGATCTTGCGTTGTTCAAGATGCCTGATGGAACGGCTCCCGGTGCGACCGATGGCGTTGTTGTAACGGGAACGCTTCGCCAGGATGGTTCGCAATTCACTATTTTCACGGCGAACGAAATAACCATTGTGATCAAGAACAGCAAGGAGGCGAAGGTTTCCGGGGTGCTCCAACCGCTCATCGGGAACTCCATCACGGTCTCAGGGACCCATGTGGTCGGTTCGCGCGAGGTGACCGTAACGAATGTGAACGGCACACGGATCCAGTAGCGGGTCCAGTTTCCGCGATTTTCGATCCTTATCGTATGAGCGATTCGTAAAGCCGCCCAAGACCGAGAATATCGGCCTCGCGGAACGGTTTTCCGATGAGCTGGAATCCGACCGGCAAGCCGGAAATGTTCCTGACCGGAATGGAAACACCCGGCAATCCGGCGAGGTTCACGGGAATGGTGAAGATATCCGAAAGGTACATCGCGAGGGGATCGTCCGCTTTTTCGCCGAGCTTGAATGCGGTGGTCGGCGTGACCGGCGTGAGAATGACATCCACGTCCTTGAACGCTTCGTCGAAATCGCGCTTCACGAGCGCGCGCACGCGCTGTGCTTTGTCGTAGTACGCATCGTAATGGCCCGACGAAAGCACGAAGGTGCCCAAGATGATGCGCCGCGTCGGTTCGGGGCCGAATCCCGTGCCGCGCTGTTTTTGATAGATGTCCGCGAGCGTTGCATTGCCATCCTGGACGCCGGGGATGCGGGCGAATCGGATGCCGTCAAATCGCGCGAGGTTGGAACTCGCTTCCGCCGGCAGAATGATGTAGTAGCAGGAAAGCGCGTATTTCGTGTGGGGAAGCGATATTTTTTTTGTTTTGATGCCGGCTCGTTGGAGCGTATCAACCACGGAATCCACTCCCGCGGCCACTTCGGACGAGAGTCCGTCGCCGACAAAATATTCTTCCGGCAGTCCGACACGGAGTCCGCGCATCGCCGTGAGATCCGGGTTCGTCAGGTCCGGGCCGTACGACGCATTCGGGTCGCCCGTCGCATCCATCGGATCGGCACCGCGGATGGCATTGAAGAGTATTGCGGCATCTTCGGTCGTTCGCGCAAAGGGGCCGATCTGGTCGAGGGATGATGCGAGCGCGATGAGGCCGAAACGCGAAACGGAGCCATACGTCGGTTTCATTCCCACGACGCCGCAGAACGCCGCCGGCTGGCGGATGCTGCCGCCCGTATCGGAACCGAGCGCGGCGATGGCCATGGATGATGCAACCGCAGCCGCGGAGCCGCCGGACGAACCGCCGGGAACGCGCGAGTGGTCGTGCGGATTCTTCGTCGGGCCGAACGCCGAGTTCTCCGTTGAGGAGCCCATCGCGAATTCGTCCAGGTTCGTCTTGCCGAGAATGACCGCGCCTTCCGCCTTCAGTTTCGCAATAGCCGTCGCATCGTAGGCCGAGATATAGCGCTCCAGAATGCGTGAGCCAGCCGTTGCGGGGCTGCCTTTCATGAGCATGTTATCCTTTATCGCAAGAGGAACGCCGGCAAGCGTGCCAAGCTCCTCGCCTTTTGCGATTTTCACATCCGCGGCCTCCGCCTGTTGCAATGCTTCTTTTTCGTTCAGGTTCAGGTAGGCGTGTATCTTCGGATCGGTGTCTTTGATGTACGAAAAGAATGCCTGCGCGATCTCCAGCGCGGAATATTTTTTCGCGAGCAGTCCCTCGCGGAAGTTCTTGATCGTTAGGTCGCGGAGCAGGGTCATGGCGTGTAGTGGGCTTGTCGAACCATCATTCGAATACGGGCGGGATCTTCAGGAATGTGCTTGAGCGTTCCGGAAAGTTCTCGGTCCCGGCTCCGTGGAGCTGATTCTCGCGTTCGCCGTCTCCGCGGAATGCGTTCATGAACGTTGTCCCGCCCGCGAGTGGAGCGACGGCTGTCGTGTCCACTTCGTTCAGCTCTTCAAAGTGGCCGAGGATCTTGCCCAGATCACGCAATAATTTCTCTTCCTGCTGCGCACTGAGTTCGATGCGCGCAAGCTGGGTGAGATGTTCCAGCGTTTTCTTGTCTATGGGAGATGACATATGGCTTGAATTGTAACGGCGCAGGCGTTCTTGCGCAACCGGATGAGGGAGTATAATAGAACCCATGATATTCAACTTATTCGACGAAGTCGCCGCAGAGGCGCACTGCGATATTCCGTGCGGCGTGTACGACCCGACGGCGGCGAAGGTCGCGGCAAAAACGGTGGAGCGAATGATCCGCCAGCTGGCGGATATCAAGCCGCCGAATGATGTGGGCGACGCGCATGCGGCGTTGGAATACGTACAGATGGTCTCGCGGCGCATTGCAGTGAAGGAAGAGCATGCCGAAAAAGTGAAACGCGAACTCTCTATTCTATGGTCCGACTTTTTCAAAGCGGAGCACCTGCAGAAATTTCCGAACCTGCACGATGCGTTCTGGCAGGCGGAGAAACTTGCCTCCAAGGCGAAGCAAGACGGCGGCCTGGAGACAGCGCAGAAGTTGAACGATGCCGTTGATGCTATCGCGAAGATGTTCTATGAAGCGAAGAATGACCCGGCTCGATACGATGCCTACAAGCTCATCACGGACAAGCTTTTTTAGGAAAGCGTTGTTTCGCGTGCGTGTGTCGGGCGAGAGCATGTGGCCGGAACTCGTGAGCGGCAAGCGGTATTGGGCGAGTTCGCTGCTCCGGCCGCGCGCGGGAAGTCGTGTGGTCTTTCGGAATCCGCAGGGTGAAGGCGTGTTCGTGAAAAAAGTTTCGCGCGTTTGTGATGATGGATATGAGGTTTCTTCACTCGTGCCATGGGGGAGCGGGAGTCAGGATTTTGGTACGGTTTCGCAGCGAAATATTATCGGAACGCTCATCGGTGGATTTTGACAATTGTTCTATGCGCGATATAATGAGTGGCGTTCGCATGAGCGAATGAGAATCGCGGGGAGGTGTAACAGTTGCATGTCAGCCCCATAAGCTGAAGGTAGCGGGTGCAATTCCCGCACCCGCAACACGCTCTGGTTTTTATCTTTGGCGAACCGGCGTTCGGTTTGCTCCGGCGGCAAACCGCCGCCTGCTTCTCGGTATCAACATTCCCGCAATGTGCGGGAGACCGAGCCGTTGATGTCTCCGAAAGCTTCGCCAAAGATAGAAACCTCCGCTTATCAAGGATTTGGTTAGCGGGAATTGCACGGAAAATAGTGACGTTGTATAAATAAAACGCACGTCAGGGTAGCTCAGCCCGGTTAGAGCCCAGCATTCATAACGCTGTGGTCGTGGGTTCGAATCCCACCCCTGACACTAGTGCGAGAACGACCACCATCGGTGGTCGTTCTCGCATCTCGGCGTTGTTGGGGAGTGGGATTTGAACGGGGATGGGGTCGGGAAACCGGGAGGTTTCCCGTGGCGGAAGTTGGGAACCGATGGGTTCCCAAGAGCGAGTTGCTGTATAGCGACGAGCGACGTTCAATCCCACCCCTGACACATTTGAAAATCACCCATGCGGGCGGTACAATCTTTCCGACATGCCCGCCGAAATAATCATTGATTCCACGGACGAGAAGCGCTTGCGCGCGGAGCTCGATAAACGCACCGATGCGGAGGCGCTCCGCATGAAACGGTTTCTCGACATGCCGGACCTTTCGCGTGCGGAAGGAAGCCCCATCGCCGAACTGGCCAAGCGCATCAAGGCCATCCCGGATTTCAAGAATTTCGATGTTCTGAAGGTTCCGGAAATCGTTTCCGCAAAGGAAAGTTTCGATCCATTCAACTTTCCGCCGGACCATCCCGCGCGGAGCAAGTCAGACACCTATTTTGTGAATGACGATGTTATTTTGCGCACCCATACGACGGTGATGTGGGCATACCACCTTGCGCTTCCGTCGGTCAAAGAGAAGATGACAAAGGGAGAGCCGGTTGGGGCGCTGTGCCATGGCAAGGTGTACCGCAAGGATGAAATAGACCGGCGGCACATGAACGTGTTTCACCAGATAGATGGGTGGTATCTTGCGCGGAAGGCAGACCAGATCATCGGCTTGCCGGAATTGCAGGATGTGCTTTCAAAAATAGCCCGCGCCATCTACGGACCCGATATCAAGTTCCGATTCAACAAGGACACATTCCCGTACACCGACCCGAGCTTGGAGATGGAGGTGCAGATCGGCGATAGGTGGATAGAGGTATTGGGCAGCGGCGTGGTGCATTCCAAGGTGTTGGATAACTTCGGCGTGGATTCGAAGGTTTGGAACGGCTGGGCGTTCGGATTCGGGCTGGAACGGCTCGCTATTTTGAGCATGGACTTGCCGGACATCCGGCTTTTGTGGTCCGAGGACGAGCGTGTGAAGAAACAACTGAAACTCGGCAATCCGTTCAAGGAAGTCAGTAAATTTCCGCCTATCACGCGCGATATTTCATTTGTCGTACAGGATGATTTTGTGCCGAACAATTATTTCGACCTCATTCGTGATATCGGCGGGGACCTCGTGGAAGAAGTTTCGCTTTTGGATAAATACGAGAATGCCGAGAAATTCGGCGCGGGTAGGGTGAGCTACACGTATCGCATTGTCTATCGCTCGAACGAACGGACGCTCACGACCGAAGAGATAGAGCCGTTGCAGAACAAAGTCATCGAAGAGACGAAAAAGCAGTTTGGGGCAGAGGTGCGATAGGGCGGAGATACAACGATCTCCGCCCTATTCCTTTGCGCTTCGCAGGATGCGTTGAACGAACGTGTCGACTTCGATCGGCTCATCCGGTCCTTCTCGGAGGTGCTTCGCAAGCCATCTGAGATTCCGGGCGAGGTTCGTGATGTCCATCACGGTGAGTTGCTGAACGACCCTCCCGAGGCTGGATTTATTCGCCGAACCGTTGCTGTTTACGAGCAGTTCGTCAGCAAGGTACTCTGCGTTGGTGATGAGCGCGGGAAGCCCGCCCTTTTCGAGGAGCGCGTCCAACATCTCCGCGACCTCCCGCTTTTCTCTCGCAAACGGCGTGAGATGTGTATCGTGCATTGCGCATTCTCCTTTGCGCTCCGTCCTCTCTAGGAGCGAGCGTGCTGAGAGTAGGATATCATCCGGTGCCGATTTCCGCTTACCGTCCCATTAGATTAGAATTTACGTGTATGAAATCAGATATCCCCAAGGAGGTTCGGGCCGTTGCCGGACTCTTGGAACAGCACGGATTTTCCGCCTACCTTGTGGGCGGATGTCTTCGCGACATTCTGATGGGCCGTGACCCGAAGGATTGGGATGTTGCGACCGATGCGGAACCGGGGCAGGTGCAGTCGATATTTCCCGAGAGCGTATACGAAAACCAGTTCGGGACGGTGGGAATAAAAACGGACGCCGAGGATCCGAAACTGAAGATCGTTGAAGTGACGACGTTTCGTTTGGAAGGGAAGTACACCGACAAACGACATCCGGACGAAGTGGTCTTCGCGCGGACGATCGAGGACGACCTTTCGCGCCGGGACTTCACGATGAATGCCATCGCGTTGCGTTTGGGTTCGGGGAGCATCGTAGGAGACGGCGATGAACTGGTGGATCCGTACGGCGGGGAGAAAGACATTCAGGCGAAAACCATCCGCACGGTCGGAGAGCCGAAAGAACGCTTCAATGAGGATGCCCTGCGACTTATGCGTGCGGTGCGGTTCGCCGCCGAACTTGGATTCGAGATAGAAATGAACACCCGGCGGGCGATGGAGCAGGAAGCCGGATTATTGGAAGTCATTGCGAAAGAGCGCGTCCGCGACGAGTTCACGAAAATGCTCATGGCGCCGGACGCGACTCGCGGTATTCTATTGCTCGAAGAAATGGATCTCCTGCGATATGTCGCCCCGGAACTCCGCGATGGGCTGGGCGTGACGCAGAACAAGCATCATATCTATACGGTCTTTGAACACAACGTCCGGGCCCTGGAATATGCCGCGAAGCAAGGATATTCCTTGGAGATACGTTTGGCATCGCTGTTGCACGATGTAGGGAAACCGAAAACGAAACACGGCGATGGGCCGGACTCCACGTTCTATGGGCACGAGCGCGTCGGCGCAAAACTCGCCGTGCGCGCGTTGGAACGCCTTCATTTTTCGCGCGACGTCATAGAGCGCGTGGCGCACCTCATCCGTTTCCACATGTTCTACTACAACGTAGGCGAAGTTTCTCCCGCCGGCGTGCGCCGGTTCATTGCGCGCGTGGGGCCGGAGACGATAGACGATCTGATGAAAGTGCGTGAAGCGGACCGTATCGGCTCGGGCGTTCCGAAAGCGGTGCCCTACAAGATGCGGCATCTACAGTTCATGATAGAGAAAGTGAAGAGCGATCCGGTGAGCCCGAAGATGCTTGGCGTGAACGGAGAGGATGTCATGCGTATCGCGGGTATTGAGCCTGGTCCGAAAGTGGGACAGATCATCGCGGTGCTGTTGGAGGAAGTTCTGGATGATCCGAAGCGGAACGACCGTGATACGCTCGAAGTCCGCGTGCGAGAACTTGCCGAACTTTCCGATGTCGAACTTGCCGCAATGCGCCGCAAGGCGGAAGAGCGGAAAGATGAATTCGAGCGGGGCATTGAGGAAGAAATGAAGAAGAAACACTGGGTGCAATGATATGAACAACAACGAACTGCCTCGCGCCGAGGTTTCGGAACAGGAGCAAGACAAGGAATCTATCGTTGCGCGTGCGCTGAAAAAGTTTCGACGAGTTGCGCTGGTTGGATATTTGGGAACTACATCGGTGCTTGGCGGGTATATGGTAACCGGAGCATTGGAAAACAGAGCCAAATATGAGGCGCACTTGACCGAATCATCAGCACAAGACCGGGAACGATATGCAGAACTTCGAAAGCAGCTTGTAGAGCAGGTCGGAGAGAAAACGGTAGAAAATATGGAAGAAGCTGACCGCATAGCATTTTGGGAGCGTTCGCGCGGTGAGCCTGCTGAAAACCCCACTATCTCTGGTTTTGAGGTTGCTGGGATACCAAGCAATGAGCTCAATACTCTCTGGTCGGAAAACGGTTCATATCCAGAAGGATGGCTGAAAGGGAATGTGAAGAGCATTCAATTCAATTCGGATTTAATAAAAATGGGCAAAGAATATGGAGATGCGCTAGAGGGGAAACGGGCAGGTGGAGCAACCGCTGAACACATGCGAACAATAACAATATCCCCCGATGCAGTCGGCTCAAAAGACGTTCCTGCCGATGAGCGGCTGGAGTCGCTTGATTTCATTGTCGGTCATGAGGGCGCTCATTTGAATGATTGGGACTCTAAAGTTCAGCTTGAGCTTGCCGCTCGTGTGAAGCTATTCGCTCAGGTTCTCGCACGAATCGGGAGCGAGGACCACTATCAAGAACCCGGCACAGAGACAACGGGGTCGTATCACGAGCGCATCAAATCTGATGATGTTCAAGCAACCCGAGCTCTGCAGGCTTCGGAGTATTGGGGCGATATCTGTACCGCCTACCTCAATATCCCGAACTATTTGCGGACAAAGCACCCAAAGGACTACGAACTTGTTGATTCATTTGTGAAAAGCGGCGATCCATCATTTGATCCTGATCGCGCAGTTGGACAGCGTGAAGAACTTATCCAAAGTATTGCAACGCATATGTCACAGGGGGGAAACCAACCATGAACCGGAACGGACTCAAAAGTTTGCGCATGCTCTCCCAGGTATGGGCATTCTTTTATCTTGCATTCATTATCGCGAACTTTGTGATGCAGAATGCGTATGCATATCTTGCGAGCCCGGCCGGTGCCCTCTACATCGGTATTCTTGGCATCTATGCCGGAAGCAAAGAATTCGAACGGTGGCGGCAGGAGTATTCCGGACGGCGGCACGGGGAATTCTTTGTCACGCTTTTCAGCGTCGTTATCGGGTGTCTCTTCATCGGCTCGATGATACTTGGTCCAAGCTACCAGGTGCCGTCGGACATCGTAGCCGTGTATATCGGCGTGTTGACCATCTTCGCGCTTACGCAGAAGTCAAAAGAGGAGTACGCCGAGCGGCGGCGAACATGATGCGGAGAATCGGCCATTGGGTGCGCGATTATTTTTATGCGGGCCATCGCATTGTGCATGCTTTCATCTATCGGACACCGCCGCAGCACTATTTGGGATATGTACGGGTCGGGAAGGCGCCTGTTATCATCATCCCCGGCATCTATGAGAAATGGAACTATCTGAAACCGCTTGCCGATGTCATCTCGCGCAAGGGACATCCCGTGTACGTTGTGCCGCGCCTCGCGCATAACACGCGTGCTATTCCGGCATCTGCGGATATCGTGCGGAAGCTGATCAGTGAGAAAGATCTGAAGAAT
Organism: Candidatus Parcubacteria bacterium; assembly: GCA_041169145.1. GTDB lineage: Bacteria > Patescibacteriota > Minisyncoccia > UBA6257 > 2-01-FULL-56-20 > DATJQA01. The sequence continues at coordinate 11,757 of JBEEJO010000016.1, forward strand.
GTCGTCTTGCTTGCGCATAGCAAGGGCGGCATCATCGGCAAATACCTTTTGGCATTCTTGAACAGCGACCATCGCGTCCGGCGGCTCATCGCCATCGCATCGCCATTCGGCGGATCATTTCTCGCGCACATTCCGCTCAAAGGACTGGGAGAATTGCGTCCCGGGAGCGAGGTGCTCACGCGGCTCGATGGGCGGAAAGACGTGAATCGAGATATTACGTCGCTTTTCGGAGCGTTCGACAACCATATTTGGCCCGCGAGCAGTTGCCGGCTTGAAGGCGCGGAAAACATTCAAGTGGACGCCCACGGCCATCACGCTATTCTGGCAAGTCCCAAAACGAGTGAGATCGTACTGCGGACGATTGAAAGAATCTCTCCGTAGTGTTATAACCAAGTAGATTTCGGGCTGTAGTATACCGGTAGTACGTGCGCTTCGGGTGCGTAAAGACCGGGTTCGATTCCCGGCAGCCCGACAGATTTCAGTTTTTGCTTTGCGAGAATCGCGGTTCGCCTGCTCCTGCGGCAGGCGCCCGCTGCTTCTCGGCGTGGCGCGCCGTGCTACGGTAGCCAAGCCGCCACGCCTCCGAAAGCTTCTCGCAATGCAAAAACTTTCATGAAGGAAAGATGTGATGTGTTGCGAGATTCCCGGCAGCCCGACAGATTCCAGTTTTCACTTTTGGCGAACCGTCGCCCGTTTCTCAGCGCAAAAACTTTTGCTTTGCAAAAGGCCTATCTTTTTGCGCCTCCAAAAGCTTCTTGCGGCAAGAAAACCTCTGCATTATGGATACGGAATAGGCGCGCGAAATTCCCGGTAATCAGCACTGTGATATTGGCAGAAAACGCGCGGTAAGATAGGGTATATCGGTACGTCACATTCAATGGAACGCAGACAAAAACAGTTTCTGGCCGCCTATGATGCCCATTCGGAGGCAATCTACCGCCACGTCTTTTTTCGCGTGTACTCCAAGGCGCGCGCGGAGGAGCTGGTCCAGGAAACATTCATGAAGACCTGGGAATATCTCCGGGACGGCAACGAAGTGGAGAATCTCCGGGCGTTCCTCTATCGCGTGGCGAACAACGCGGTCATCGACCATGTCCGCAAGAAGCGGGAGGACAGCTTGGACGACTTGATGGAAACATCCGATTCCTGGGAACCGCGGACGGATGGACGAGCGGAAGCAGAACGTTCTATTGCGCTGCATGATATTTTTGAGACGATGAAGAAGCTCGATGACGACGCGAGGGAGATACTGACGCTCCGATACGTGGATGATCTGGATCCGAAGGATATTGCCGTCATCCTCGACATTACGCCGAATAATGTGTCCGTTCGGTTGAACCGGGCGATGCACGAGTTGAAGAAACTTATGGACCCCCATGCATAATTTTTTGGAAAAACTACAGCACGCGCGACATGCCGTACGGTTCGCGCCGGAGCGGAAGAAGGCCGTGCGTGATTATCTCGTTCGCATGACCGCCGCGGACGTGGTCTTGCGCGCGCCGCGAAAAGACTATCGGACGCTCGGTTCGTTCTTCGCGCGCCCGATGCCGGTCTTGGCCGGCATTATGGGGCTTGTGCTT
>JBEEJO010000017.1:0-13260 GCA_041169145.1 Candidatus Parcubacteria bacterium
TCACGACGAAAGGCGGCCGCTCAGGACGCTACGCCGCGGATCTCTTTCCTATATATGAGGACGCCCTGCGCGAACAGAATGCGTTCGATTTTGACGACCTCTTGGACAAAACTGCCGAACTTCTGGAAAAGCATCCCGACGTCCTCAATAAATACCGCGAACGGTTCTCGCATATTCTCGTTGACGAGTATCAGGATGTGAATAATCGCCAGTACGACCTTGTGCGGCTTCTCGCGGGGGAACACAAGCGGCTCTCGGTCGTCGGCGACGACCAACAGACGATATACAGCTGGCGCGGTTCGAACCTTGATATCTTCCTGGGCTTCGAACGCGACTGGCCCGGCGCACGAACGTCTATTTTGGATCAGAATTACCGTTCCACAAGCACCATCATTGATGCGGCCTCGGCGGTCATTGCGAACAATCAAAAACAAAAACCGAAAAAACTCTGGACGAAAAATCCGGCGGGAGAACCTATTTTACTTATTGAAGCGGCGGACGAAGAACACGAGGCGGCGTGGATAACGGACCAGATCGCGAGAACCGAGAAAGGAGGCTCAACGGCGGTGCTTTATCGGACGAATGCGCAGTCGCGGCCCGTTGAGCAAGCGCTCATCGCGCGGAACATCCCGTACCGCATCTACGGCGGATTGAAATTCTACGAACGGCGCGAAGTGAAAGATATCGTCGCGGCGGTGCGCTGGGCGGTGAACCAAAAGGACGCCGTAAGTCGGGAACGGCTGGAGAAGGCGCCGGGGAAGACCGCATTCCGCGAGTTCGCGGCACAAGTCGGCGACGCGACGAAACGATTGCCGGCGGAACTCATCGGCATCTTTTTGGATTCGACGGATTATATGGGCTATCTGCGCCGGAACACGACGAATTTCTCAGAGCGGCAGGAGAATATCGCCGAGCTTCTGCGCTTCGCCGGAGAATTCGACGACACGACGGCATTCCTCGAACAAGTGGCGCTGGTGCAATCAACGGATGATGCAAAAAAGGACGATCGCAACGCGCGGGTCGCATTAATGACCGTCCACCTTGCGAAAGGATTGGAGTTCGACCGCGTTTTCATCGCCGGATGCGCGGAAGGGCTCTTGCCGCATAACCGCTCCATGGGGAGCGATGACGAATTGGAAGAAGAGCGGCGGTTGATGTATGTCGCGATGACGCGCGCGCGGAAGAATCTCGCGATATCGTTCTACGACATCCCGTCGCGCTTCATCTCGGAGATACCGCAGGAGCTTTTTGAATACAGAAGCCTCGTATCGGACGAACAGCAATTCTCCGACAGCGAGGAGCGCTACATCACGCTAGACTAGAACTGGAGAAGCATGGTGCGTTCGGGCTGCATCACTCCGCGCCACGAGAGCGCGTTCATAATGATGTTCTTCACAAAAAGCGCGGTGAAGATGAGCGTGATGATGAGTGCGATGTGTTGTTTGTTCATGATCCGATAATGCCAAGCCATGCGGCGATCAGAATACCCGCACTGAGCACAAGAAACACCCGCCATTCGCGATAGGGTTTTACGGTGACCGCATAGACGTACCAGAGCGCAAGCGCGGAACCGACGAGAAACAGCTGGGCAAAACGCGCGGGATAAACGAACGGCAAAAGCAAAAACGCCAGAACGCCGAATCCCGCGATAACGCGCTTGCCGCGTTCCAACCCGAAAAGGACGGGGATCGTTATAACGCCGTCCGCGCGATCGCCCTCATAGTCCTTGATGTTCTTGAACTCCATGAGGAGCGGCAGGGAAACGAGCATCAGACAGGCGATGCCGGATGGAAAGTCAAAAATATTATTCCTGGCCACAAGCACGTAGCCGGCGACCATCGTGATGCAGTACGCTCCAGCGAGAACGACATTCGAAAGCAACGGAAAACGTTTCAGCCGAAACGGGGGCTCGGAGTAGAGATAGGCGATACACATCCACACGATCCGCAGGAGAAAGAAATGGAATCCGGCGAGAAACGCCGCGACGAGCGATACGAAAAGCGCAAGGCGGCCTGTTTCGCGCATATCGTTGCGCGTGAGCGCGCCCGACGGGAGCGGCCTGAACGATTCCGAGATGCGGTCGCCGCGCTCGTCGGCAAGGTCATTCCGTGCAACCGCCCATATCCAGCCGAAGAGCACGCTCGCATACGCGAATAGGACGAGCAGATGATCAAAAATATCGGGCGTGAGGGGCGATGAAGAGCTTGAAATACCAATAATAAGACCGGCCGTGAGCATCCCGAAATTGCCGATAACAAGCCGGCTCAATCTGATATTCTTCCACACCGCGGCGAATGTTCTGCGATCGTTCGCCCGAAACCACAGAAGTCCGAGCGCGACGAGGAGCGCGAACAAGCATCCGAAAAGCACGGTGTTCGCGCCGCGGAATGCGGTATTCACCACGAGCGAGCCCGCGAAGAGCGCGTATACGGAGACGCCGAATGGTTCGGTGACGACATGCGGGAAGGTGGCAAGCGTAAAGAGTCCGGCATACAACATTACTACTCCGAGAATAACGCGCGCCGCGTTCCGTGTTTTGATATACAGATACCAGGCAAGCGCAGCGAACAGAAGCATGACCTCTATGCGGATGCCGAAATTCATCCTTATCGCCGAGTCGTCCGGCACTCCGCCCATGGGGAAGAGAAGACCGAACGGACCCCAGAGCGAAAAGTCGACGACCGCACCGATGATATTCCCCGCCGAATGAAGAGTAACCGCGGGATCGATATATCCTATGACTCCTCCCGCGCCGCCCGTCACCGCAAGGTCAAAAAGCGGCGGCAGAAGGATTATGGGCGCAAGAAAAAGAACGAATGTGCTCACGCGCACGATGCGTTCGCCGGTCAGGAACCGGAGAATGAGAATGATGCCGAGAAACGCAACAACATAGAACGCCCACGCATGCGGAAAGAACATCGCGTTATCGGCATCAAGAATGTTCAAAGCGCGCTGGGAAAGCCCTTCAAGAAAATTCCGCAGGACAACGACCGCGCTCATGCCGAAAAGCCAGCCCCACAGCCCGACGGGAACAGACTCCAGCCGCTCTATGAGAGCGATGCATCGCGCGCCAAATCTATGGAGAATGCTCATGGGTCGTTTTCGTCCTATTGCTCGTGCTTGGGTCGGACGCAAACCCACGGGGAACATCGTACCGCCGAACGGCCAATATGAATAGGAGGGGGTGCCATATATCGGAGACTGGAATTCGTTATATAGTAGGAGGATATGCAAAAGCTTGGCCAGCACTTCCTGAAGGACGCATCCGTACTCCGCGCTATCGCAGACGCCATTAGCCCGCGCCCCGGCGAGATTATCGTTGAGATAGGCCCCGGGCATGGAGAATTGACGAAAGAGCTTGTGTTGGCGTGCGGGGCGTCGGATGTCGGCGAACAGCAATGCCGCATCATCGCGATAGAAAAAGATGCGCGGCTTGGAGAACTGCTCCAAAAGACATTTTTAGATGATCCGAAAGTGAATATCGTCCACGGCGATGCCCTCAACCTCCTCGAGGAGATCGCAACGGATACCATCCCAAAATCGACGCCATACGCTGTCGTTGGCAACATTCCGTATTACATCACCGGCCGCCTCCTGCGCGTTCTCGGCGAGCTTGAGCATAAGCCGTCGCGCATCGTGCTCACTATTCAAAAGGAAGTTGCGGAACGCATCGTCGCCGAACCGCCGTGTATGAACCGCCTCGCGGCCATCGTGCAGTTCTGGGCCGAACCGCGCATTCTCCACATCGTACCGCGGTCGGCTTTCCGGCCGGAACCTGACGTCGACTCGGCAGTCATTCTGTTGTCGGTCAAAAACAGCATCCCGGAAACCGTTGGTTTTCCTATATATACCGCCATCGTCAGAAAACTTTTCGCCCAGCCGCGAAAGACGATTTTGAACAACCTCCGTACAGCCGCACCCATAGAAGACGTGGAACGGGCGCTCCGGACTGCGGGTAGCGTTCCACAACAGCGCCCACAGGACCTTTCCATACAAGCTATCGCGACCATCGCAGAGTTCTTATTTAAAACGCCACCGTAATTCGCCAACGGGCAGTACGGCGGTCATCCGCACAAGGATCGCCTCGCGCGCGATAGTGTATAATAAAAGTAACCGATGGGCCCGAATGTCAAAAATCTGATCGCGGGGTTCTTGTTGCTTGCCACGGCAGTTGCATCGTCAGCGATATTTCTTCTGGACCGGGAAGATCGTGGCGCAGAAGTCGCGACGGGACCCCAGACCGTTCCGCACGAACTTCCCCAAAATGCTTTCATTGAGGACCCCGGACCGGAGAACACGGCGTTCTATGATACGGGGAAAAACTTGCTCGCAGAACCGGAGCCGGATCCGCTCGAGGCCGCCGGCGACAACCTTACCGAACAGCTCATCGCCTCTCTTGGGGGGCAGCTTGAACGGCTGAATCCCCAAGGCCCGCTTGCGATAAATGGAGAACCCGGACTCAATACGCCCGATATCGAGAAGGTCCTCGCCGACCTCGGAGGCACGGAACAGCTTTCGCATATCGTGCCCGATTGGGAAAGCGACATTATCTTCTCGTATCGTCCGAAGGTAATCGCCGGGGCAAAACCCGAGGATATCGCCGCGTATCGCACTGCGCACAACGCCCTTACCGAGAAATATCTGAACGTCGATCCCGAAAAGCTTATCGTGGAATTCACGCCGGACATGGTGCCGATCGACGCCATGCTCGCCGAAGCGCAAAAAACTCCCGTACCGGAACCCCTTGCCAACTATCACGCAAGCCTCCTCAAGCTTCTCGCATATCAAAAAAAGGCCCTGGATCTCTCGAGGACGGCGAACATCGACCCGCTTCGCGCAACGCTCATAACAAACGTACAAGAAGAGAACTATCTCAATGCCATCGCGGCATTTGAAGAACAAACGCGCCAAGCGACGCAGCTTGGCCTCCTGAACGGAAAGGGAGATGAGTCCCGCATCGTTGCCGCATTCAATGCGGTCTTCGGCATCCCAACCGCGAACGCACAATGGGTCACGACCAACCTGGTCAGGCTCGCTCGGCGTGTTTGGCAGTTTCTGAAGAAACTAGCCACGGAGATGCTTAAGGATCGGCTCGTTCATCAGCTCGTGACGCAGACCATTAAGTGGATCCAAGGAGGAGGGAAACCGCAGTTCTTGACGAACTGGAAGGGGTTCATAACCGGCGTCGCGGAAGACGAGGCGGGGAAGGTGATAGAGCAATACGCACCGCGGCTCTGCTCATCGTTCGGCCCCTTGGTACGCGTCGCGGTCATCCCAGTGAACCCTGCACGCGATCTTGATGCCGGACCGATTTGTACCCTGGACCAGGTCGTGGGAAATATCAGGGAGTTCGCGCAGAGTTTTGAGAACGGCGGGTGGATCGCCTACGGGGCGGCGATGCAACCGTCCAATAATTTCTTCGGAGCGATGATCCAGATGTCCGATATTGTGGACACAGAAACATGGAAAAAACAGAAGGCGTCCAAGAGCGACGTGGAATCGTCCAGCGGCTTCCTATCGAACAAAGAATGCGTGAAGTGGGGCGACAGCGAATGGGATACCTGCCTTTTCCAACTGAACGATTACTGCCAGACGAATAACATCCCCACGGACGATTGTCAGGCATTGTTGGACCCGTTCTGCGGCGGCATGGATACCGGGAACGAGTGCACGGAATACCGCAATACCACGCCTGGCGAAACCCTCTACGGCGCGGTTAGCGACTCCATCAAGGCGCCTCTTGAGCGCATTGTAAACGCGAAAGACGCCATCGCGCTCTTGAACGCGCTCCTGAATGCGGCGCTTTCTAAATTGAGTTTGTTGGGCAAGAGTGTGGTGAGCAAGGGCATCCTCGGTTTGGACTCGGGCGCCGCATATGTCGGCGGGAATGAACCCATTGTTACTGGGCCGGGCGGTGGCGGCGGAGGGGGTGGCGGCTCAGGAACATTCCAGAGCAAGATAAATTCGGCCGTTAGCGCATGTGGAGCCGATACGTCGCTTGCGAGCCCCGATGGCGGATGCTCGCCGAATTTCCGGGTCAACGCCACAACGGGACAGGCATTCGTTCAATGCGTCGTCAGCAATCTGAACGGTCAGGGGCTTACTGCCATTCAAGACCCCAATGCGAGCGAGGGTGATGAAGTGGCGGTGAAACAAGACGATACGTTCTCCGAAAATTATGACGTGCTCGTCGGTACTGGAGCTGGCGGCGGCTGTGTAAATACGAAATACAATGGCACAGATACCCCCGCCTGGTTCTAAGGCATGAATTTCACCGTGCGTATATAATGAATAGGAACAATGAATCGACCTGATCTTAAACAACTTATCGCCGGCTTCCTGCTCATCGCCGCGGCCATGAGTTCTTCCGCGCTTTTTTTCTCGTTCCAAAAACCGACCGGAAGCGCCGGCGACCTCGTTGGAGCACAGAACAGCGAACAACCAAGCGTACCAACAAATGCTTTTGTGGAACTTCCGGACCGCACCAAACAGCCATCCTCAACACTAACGGCCGTCCCGGGAATATTCCCCGAAAATGCGGCGGTGTCCGACAATCTCACCGATGGCCTCGTGGCGCTCCTTGGCGAAAAGATCGCCGATAACAATCCGACCGGCCCCACGAATCCGGACGGCACCCTAAATCTCTCGGATCTTGACGCGAACGAACTCGCCGACTATTTCGCTCAGCACGCCGGCCAAGCGGCTGATATCCCCGATTGGGAAGGCGAGATAAATGCCCAACACATCACCGTTCTCACGAAGTACACAACGGAAGACATCAATACATACAACAAACAGATCAACAGCCTCCTTGAACTGTATGCCCTTCAGACCTCGCGCTTGAAGGACAGCGGTACCCCAACCTCATTAGATTTGGGCGGCGTCTCGTTTTCCGCAGTGCACCAGCAGGGCCTCAAGCTCGTCGTCCCGGAAAGCGTTGCGGGCTTCCACTGGAGCTTGATGAAACTCATCGCGTATCAACAAAAGGCGCTTGAAACCGCAAAACTCGCCGAGACGGATCCCGTGCGCGCGTCGCTCATCCTCCGCGGGCAAGAACCGAACTTCCTCGCCGCACTCCAGCTTCTCGTGAATGAGTCGCAGCGCAAAACAGACATCAGGGGCATTTCGCTCCAAAAAGAAAATGAATTTGTGGCGATGATACAGCGCATCATCGGTATCCAGACAGCTCACGCGCAGTGGCTCGTCGTCGATCCGGTTGATGAGGGGCGGTCCGTATGGGAATGGGTGCAGAAGATCGCCACCGAGCTCCTCAAGGACCGCTTGGTCCATAAACTCGTCCAGCAGACCATCAAGTGGATCCAGGGAGGAGGATCGCCGCAATTCGTCACGAATTTCAAGGGTTTCATGACTGGTGTTGCGGAAGACGAAGCGGGACGGATGATAGACAGATTCGCGCCGCGGCTCTGCCAGTCCTTCGGCCCCCTGGTAAGCGTTGCGGTTATTCCTGTTGATTATTCAAAAGATTTTGATGCCGGACCAACCTGCACCCTGGACCAGGTCGTGGGGAACGTTCGGGCATTTGCTGAAAGCTTTGAGAACGGCGGGTGGGTCGCCTACGGAGCGGCGATGCAACCGTCCAATAATTTCTTCGGAGCGATGATCCAGATGTCCGATATTGTGGATATCGAATCGGAGAAGAAAGCGGAAGCAACGAAGAGCGACGTGGAATCGTCGCATGGGTTCCTGTCCTCTAAGGAATGCATCGAGTCGGTCAGTGAGTACGACCAGTGCGTGGAGAGCCTTACGGGACAAGATATCGCCGCTGGATTGAAATGCAGTAACCAGATGAGCAAAGAGAAGAACATCTGCGTCAAATACCGCAATACGACGCCGGGTGAGACGCTTGTTGGCGCGATCAAGGACTCCGGCGCGGCGCCGCTTCTCCGCATCGTGAATGCGGACGACCTCGTCGCGCTCGCGAACGCGCTCATCAACGCCGCGCTTTCTAAACTGGTAAAGCTCGGCGCAAGCACGATCAGTAAGGGCATCCTCGGACTCGATATGGGAACATACGAGGATTCGCCGGACAAATGCGCAGGGCTTACGGGCGAACAGCTTACCGCATGCCAGTCGCAGTGGCAGGAGGTGACCTGTACTCCAAAGAATATCTCCGCGCCGGTGAATGTAACGGTGACGGGGTCAGCGCAAATACCAGGCACGCCAGGCACAGGAGGTACGGGAGGGGCCGATTGCAGCTCATGCGGCGGTATGAGCGGAACATGTTGCGGATCTGCGGCGGACTGCCCTGGATTGAATTTCTACGGCATCCCGTCCGGCGATTGCCCCAACGGCTGTTACGGTCCCGGTTCGCCACCGAATTGCAGCGGAACCCCGGGGACACCGGGGACACCCGGCGGGAGTGCTCCCGTAAGCGGCACCGGTACCGGCAGTATTACGTTCCCGAACGGCGCGGATTGCACCGGTGGAGGAACGGGCGGAGGAAGCTCGGGCGGCTCATGCGACGGAGAGAATTGCGGGAGCGATGATTGCCTCTGTAAGGTCCGCGACCAAATCTCGCAGAGTGATTTTTGTTTCTTAGGAGACATCCAAAACGCCATCAACGCAGCGATCGACGACTGGAAAGGTCATTCTCCAAACGGCGAACAAGATCCGGCGACCGGGATCGTCGGCGCACCATTCGGTGGATGTCAGGGTAGTTATACTCGCCCATGCGTCTATGATGTGGCCGCGTTCCATGGCGCCGTCCTTGCACATCTTTCTGGCGGACAAGAAGTGGGCGAAGAAATATGCGTTACGGGCCCTTCGTGTAAATCTACTTGTTCGTACGGCTCGCCGACAGACTGCCGAACCGGACTCCAGCACGCCGCAGGTGACGCGTGTACGGCCGCGACGCGGCGCGAATGTTCAAAAATAGAAGCATCGAACAATACGATCATGTTCAACAATGCGAACAGCATCTGCCCGGGATAACCGCACGCCACGGAAAACGGCTTGTTCACCGCGCGGCCTCCTTGGGCCGCGCGTTCCGTTCATATCACCATAAAAAACGGGTGTGCATATGATACAATAAGAAGCAATGGAACAGACGCTCACCGTCTCGTCTTCTCTTGCGTCGCGCAAGCGCAACATTCTTCGCTCGCATCCCTATCGGACAGCTGTATTCGCGGCGTTGATATGCGTGGTCGCCGTCGGAGTAAGTTTTCCCGCCCCGGCGCAAGCGCAAGAACAAGGCATAGTAGGACAAATCGTCGGAGCGGTCGGGGGGGCTTTGTTCAATATCGGCTATTGGGTCGTCGCGAAGGTTGCGTTCGGTTTGGCCTATATCGCAAGCTGGATCCTCGGCATATTTATCGCGATCGCGGCATTCCTTGTCGGTATAGCGTTAAAGCTGAACGTTGATGTGGTATCAAGCGCGTTCGTGACGACCGGGTTCAATGTCGCGCTCTCCGTGGCGAACCTCGGATTCGTCATCGGGATGATCGTGATGGCCCTCATGACCATCATCCGCTACCAGCCCTACGGGGTGAAGCAGATGCTCTGGCGCATCGTCGTGATGGCCATTGTGGTGAACTTCGGACTGCTCATCGCCGGGTCCATCCTCGGCGTCGCGAACTCCCTCACAAGCTACTGGTTGGAGGGCACGAATCCCGCCGGAAGCAATAACAGTTACGCGAACTTTGCCTCATCTCTCGCTGGCGCATTTAATCCGCAAACAAGTTTCACAGAGACGGCAACGGTAGAATTCGAAGGTAACAGCGCGGCCGCCGATACGGGTGCCGGCTTCGCGGCGCTCCTGAGCCCCATTGCCTCCGTTGTTATCACGATCGTCACCTTGCTTATGATCATTATCGCGCTCATGACGCTCGCGGTCATGCTTATCGTGCGCCTCGTGACGCTAAGCGTCCTCCTCGTGCTTCTCCCGCTCGCATGGGTGAGTTGGGTCTTTCCGCTCACGCGGGGAAACTGGGAGAAATGGTGGCATTCATTCCTCAGCCAGGCGTTCTTTCCACCCATCGTCGTCTTCTTCATGTGGCTTGTCATCACGACAGGACAACAAATGGGCGGCCTCGACACGATCAAAGCCGAGACGTACAGCTCCAGTAATCCGTTCGGAAGTTTCTTGGGAAGCTTGATCTTGGGTCTGGTTGCCCCCTTCGCGCAAGGCGCCGTCTTCGCCGGCCTTGTGCTCGGCGGCATCATCGTGTCCCAAAAAATGGGTATTCGGTTCGCATCGAACGGCATCGCCGCCGCGCAGAGCGCGGGGAAGGCGTTCGGCGGGTATGTTGGACGGCGAGCGGGGAGCGCAGCGCGCGGAGCCGCCCAAAAAGAAGTGCGCGTGCCTGGTACGCAAAAACGAATTAGTTTACAGAAAGGCATTAATGCTCTTCAAACAAGTAGTGTCCCGGGCATATCCCGCATCCCGGGCATGTCCGCGATCGGCCGCGCAGGACAGAGCCTTATTGATCGCGGCGGTAAGGGCATCGTGAAAAATCTTCAGAGCGAGCTCAAATCGAAAGACAGCGGACAACTTGCCGAGAATGTCTCGGGGAATATGGACCGTGACAAGCAGATCGCACACGTGAACGAGCTTGTGAGCCGCGGCGACATTGGGCTCTTGAAGAGCAAGGGCATCGGCGGGAAATCGCTGGATAGTTGGATGACGGAGAACAAGAAAGCGTTCGCGGATCGCGGCATGGCGAAACAATTCATGGATCTGGAGAAAAGTTCCGGCGCGAGCGTGGATATGCTGAATAAACAACAAGCGAAAGATCAGGCGGCGAAGCAGGCCGGCGCGAGCGCATATGTCGCCGCGGAAACCAGCGTGAAAGATAATGAGCGGGAGCTTGAAGAAGAAGCGCGGAAGGTGGGACGCGCGAAGGAAGTCGAAAAGTCCGCGAAGGGAAGCAGGGCAAAGGATATTGATGAGCTCGAGTCGCTTCTGGACAGCGCCCCCGAGGCAGCGCGCCAAATGAATGCGGAACTTGCCCGGCTCCAGCAAGAACGCCAAACCGCACTCCAGGCCGGCAATTCGAACCGGGTCGTAGAGATCGATAAAAGAGTCGGAGAGGTCAATACGAACGAGCAGAAACGCAAGGATAGAACAACTGAACTGCAAGGGAAACTGAACGGGACCGCGGAATTTACCGCCTTCCAAAACGCCAAGACGGTGCGCGTGGCGGCAGAAAAAGAGCGCGACCACACAGAAGCCAGCCTTGTGCAGTCCCGACAAGACCTTGATGCCGTTCCGTATAACCCAGATGTCCAGCAGTATATGAAAGCATCCGCCGAGTTCGACGACGCCGTGAAGAATTTCGCGGGCAGTTTGAGCCGCAGTGACTTCGCCAAGATGGACCTGAACGTGCTTTTCGGCAAGTGGGACAATAATAATCGGGCGTTCGGCCTCGAGAACGAGGGGCAGTTCAAACAGCGCCAGCAAATGTTCACCAGCGTTATTGCGCAAAGCCCAGAACTGGCGTCTTCCGCCGTCGCAAAGATGAAACACTCCCAGCAACAGACGTTCAGCGACCAGTACGACGTGAGGCTCAAGGGGGAGCTCGACGTCGCTCAACGCGCGGCTAAAGAGCCGTCGGATCCCGTACGACAACGCGTTGCCGAGGAACGACTTGCGGAGGTGAGCAGGGCCGTCAAAGCGCGGCAAGATATCATCTATAACAACATGCTCGGCTATCTCCACGCCGAGGGCGCCACGCCTGCCGCAGGACCAGCCCCGGCAGCGCCCCCACCCCCATCACCATGATTCTGAACACGATCACACAGAAGCAGGCATTTGAGCGGTGGGATCTCTTACCAGAGGTTCTACGCGAAGCGCTCGTCTCGGAAGAAACGGTTGCTGCGCTTCAACATATCTACGACGCCGAACATATTCCGGAAGAGACGCGGCGGATCATGACCGCGATCGTCGGCCTCGCATTCATGGGGTTCATCCACCCCGAAGAGATCGCCGAGGAAATAAAATCCGCGACGACCGTGCCGCCGCAGACCGCAACGAACGTCTCGTCGGCGATCGCAAGCCGCATCCTCAGCCGCTATAAGGTTGAGTTGGAAAAAATATATACTCCGGCTTCCGGATCGCACGGCGGCATGCCGACGATCATCCAATCATCCCCAACGCGGCAGATCGGCGCCATGAACCTCGGGCAAGCGCCTCGTCCGGCGGCAACCGCGCCGCTTGCAAGCGCGCCGATGGGCGGAATTTCTGCGTCAAAACCGCAAGCTACAGGAGCAATGCCGGCGATAGCGCCCACGAAGGCTCCGCAAGCCGCGCCAGCCCCGGCGCCGGTCATGCTCCACCGCGAGGCCGAGTTCAAACCCATCCAACAAGGAAGCTCGTCGCTCCGCAACGATATTTTAAGCAAGCAAACCGCCGGAGCCGGCGCGGTATCCATGTTCGGCGGAGGAAAATCCGCCGGCGCCGCACCCCACCCGCCGGTCGCCGCAAAGATCGAGTTTAGCGGGTCCGAAGCGATGAAAGCGCAGATGCCGACCGTTTCGCACACCGAAGCGAACATCCCGCGCGTCGTACATTATTCGGACATGAAGACGCCGTCGCCGTTCGGTACCGCCGCGGCGCCCGCCGTTCCTCAACGACCGCAAGTACCGCAGCCGGTCATGCCATCGGCTCCGCGGATGCCGCAAGCGCCGCTGCCTCCCTCGGCGCCACAACGCCCGGCAATAGGAAACATATCCGCCACACCGACGCTCCCGCCGATACCGCCAATGCCAAAACCGGCGCCAACGGTGTCGCAACAGCCGGCGACGCCGACCCCGCCCCGTCCCTCAGTAGTTAAAGAAGTAAATTACACGCAAACCGCCGCAACGCCCGCGCCCGCTCCGCACATCCCGGTTCCGGGAATGACCGACTTGAAAAAGATCGCGCCCGTGATGCCTCCGGCTCCTCCGCGACCCGCCGTACCGCCGCCAACGCCTCCCCGACCGCCACAACCGCCGACCCCGGCGGCGTTGTAGGTACTCGTTTCCGCTCGCCTGTTTTTCGCGGCGCTCATATCTGCGAATTCATAATCATCGCGGACTAGAAACTCCGGGCCAAAAACGATAAACTAGAGGACACATGGCTCAACAGTTCCAGCTTCCGCAGTTCATCGAAACCGAGGACAAGATCGTCGGCCCGTTCACGATCAGGCAATTCATCTTTATGTCGGGCGCGTTCGGCTCGGCGGCGGTTCTCTATTTCGTCCTCAATACCTTTATCTGGCTCTTGCTTGCCATCCCGCTCTGCGTGCTCGGTATGGCGTTCGC
>JBEEJO010000018.1:0-12982 GCA_041169145.1 Candidatus Parcubacteria bacterium
TGAATTCCTGCCCCGGTGAAACCCTCACCATCTCCCTCGCCGCATCACCGACAAGCGGTCCCGCTCCGCTCTCTTCTATTCTCCAGGCCACGATCGGCGGAACCTCCGCCGGTACCATGAACTACTCATTCTGGTGGCACTGCACCAACACCGGAACGGATGTCGGTGTCGTATCTGCCTCTTGCGGCATCTTGCCCGTCCCCGCCGCACCCGGCAGCTGCGCGTCGGACGCGATCGGATACAAGTGCGACGGCGTCGCCGCGAATCCTCAATCGACCATTTCCCACACCTATCCCGCCCCGGGCACGTATACCGGCAAGGTCATCGTGGAACGCGGCGCCGCTCCCGCCGCCGAATCCCGCAGGACGGTTACCGTGAACGCGCCCCCGGCCCCGGACCTCGACCTCCGTTGCGATGGTCTTGTCGGTTCGTGTCCTCTCGCATACAACTCGTCCTCAACGCTTACCTGGACCGCAACGAACGCCACGGACTGCA
Organism: Candidatus Parcubacteria bacterium; assembly: GCA_041169145.1. Taxonomy (GTDB): domain Bacteria; phylum Patescibacteriota; class Minisyncoccia; order UBA6257; family 2-01-FULL-56-20; genus DATJQA01. The sequence goes on from JBEEJO010000018.1 coordinate 496, forward strand.
CCGCCTCCGGCGACTGGTCGGGAAGCCAGCCGGTATCCGGCACTCAATCGACAGGAATTCTCGCGGGAACCAAGGTGTACAACTTGAGCTGCAACGGCCCCGGCGGCTCGGACTTCAAGAGCGTGACCGTCCTCGTTACCGCCGCACCGCCCCCTATCGTATCCATCCTCTGTAATGGCCTTGACAGTTCCTGTCCCGTTGCGCTCAATACCGCCGCGACGCTTACCTGGACATCAACATCTACTACGTCGTGTTCCGTCACTCCGGGCGGTTGGACCGGCACGTCCGGCACTCAATCGACCGGGAACCTCGCCGCGAGTCAGCTCTATACGCTCACATGCAACGGCCCCGGCGGTTTGGCTCGCGACACGGTTACCGCAAGTGTTACCGGCGCCCCTGCTGTCTGCAATAACGGCGTCCGCGAAGGATCCGAACAATGCGACGACGGCTCGAATAACGGCACCTGTCCCACCGCGCTGTGCAGCGCCTCCTGTACCTGGAACACCTGCGGCACCTGTGGCAACGCCGTGCTTGAACCCGGCGAATCCTGCGACGACGGCGATGCGACCCATGGCGGCGGCAACGGCATCTGTCCCAAGGACTGCAGCGAATGGTGCACCGTGAACACCTGCACGCATCTTGAATGCGACCCCGTACTCCTCACGTGCAAGCCATTTGCCGGCAGCGGCACCGACACGTGCACGACGGATGACAACTGCGGCCACAACGTCTGTCAGGGCACAAGCCCCGGTCCCGTCTCGTGCACCCGCGTCGCCGGCCCGGGACTCAACGGATGCACCGTCCCTGCCCAGTGCATCACCTACTACTACACCTGCGTTGACTACGCCTGCACCCAGGTCGTCGGCGACCCCGCCGGTTCCACCTGCGGACCCCCCGAACCCCTCCCCGCATGCCCTCTGCCTCCGGGCACCTGCACCATGTCCATCAACCCGAACCGTATCGTCATCCCGCCCCCGCGCACCATATCCATCGACTGGAACTGTCAGAACGTCCAGGTCGGCAGCTGCGTGATGAACCAAGGCGTCGGCAACGTCCAGGAAGATTCCTCAATGAACGTTTCTCCCTCCGTCTCCGCCACCTACACCGTTACCTGCACCGGACTTGACGGTACCCCCGCGGCCGCGACCGCTGACCTGAAGGTCTACAACTTCTCCGGAGGCGTATTGAAGGAGATACGGTATTAGGAAGAGGGAAGCCCCGAAGACTGAACGCGGCTTCTTCGCCCGCGGAAGTTTTTGTTTTTTGGAACCACAAGCGGAAGCGAGGTAAAGATCAGCGAGCGAAACTGGAGCGCCTTGACGAGAAGCGGCATTCTATCTTATTATTTCCTCGCCCTCCCTCAGGGGCGGCGCATTTTTTATGCCTACCGTACGACAACTCATCAAATACGGACGGAAGTCCATCAAGGTGAAATCAAAATCGCCTGCATTGTCGTACTATTTCAATTCGCTCCAGAACCGCCCGGTGGATTCCTCCTCGCCGTTCAAACGCGGCGTGTGCCTCAAGGTATTCACCACAACCCCGAAAAAGCCGAACTCCGCGCTTCGCAAAGTGTGTCGCGTGCGGCTCACGAACGGCATGGAGGTAACGGCATATATCCCGGGCGAGGGCCACAATCTGCAGGAACACTCTCTCGTCGTTATCCGCGGCGGCCGCGTGAAGGACCTGCCTGGCGTGCGCTACCACGTGGTGCGCGGCGTGCTCGATACGACGGGCGTGGAAGGGAGAAAGCAGCAACGGTCAAAATATGGAGCAAAGAGAGTAAAGGCAAAATAGCATGACAGTATAGAAACAGCTCCGACGCTCGCTGTCGGCGAGGTCGGAGCCCCGACCGAAGCGTCGGGGCAACGGAGTAAATACGGCGCGAAGCGCGCGAAGAAATAATGAGAAAAAAACAAGTATTCAAAAAATTCCACGTTGCCGACCCCATCTACAATCGGGTGGATGTTTCTCGCCTGGTGAACTATGTCATGCGCGACGGCAAGAAGAGCACCGCGCAGCGTGTCATCGCGGACGCGTTCGCTCGCGTGAAGACGGAGACCAAGCAGGAACCGTTGGAGATATTCGAAAAAGCCATGGCGAACGCTTCGCCGCTGCTTGAGGTCGCCTCAAAGCGCGTCGGCGGCGCGAACTATCAGGTGCCGCGCGAAGTGCGGCCGGAGCGCCGTTTCGTGCTCGGGCTTCGCTGGATCATCGCCGCCGCCCGTTCCAAAAAAGGCAAACCGATGTCGGTGAAGCTCGCCGACGAACTCATCGCCGCGGCGAAGAACGAAGGCGCCGCGATCAAGAAGAAACAGGATACCCATCGTATGGCTGAAGCAAACCGCGCATTCGCGCACTTTGTGCGGTAGAGCCATGGCGAGAGCGTATCCGATAGAGAAGATCAGGAATATCGGCATCATCGCCCATATCGATGCCGGCAAGACGACCGTTTCCGAACGGGTGCTGTTCTATACCGGCGTTTCTCATAAGATCGGCGAAGTGCACACGGGGGACACCGTGATGGACTGGATGGAGCAGGAACGCGAGCGCGGCATCACCATCACCTCGGCCGCGACGACCTGTTTTTGGATACCGACCTACGAGAACGGTGCAAAAGCGCGCGAACATCGCATCAATCTTATCGACACGCCCGGACATATCGATTTCACCGTTGAAGTGAAGCGTTCGCTCCGCGTCCTGGACGGCGCGGTCGTGGTGTTCGACGGCGTCGCGGGCGTTGAGCCGCAATCCGAAACGAACTGGCACTATGCGGACGAATACCTGGTGCCGCGCATCTGTTTCATCAATAAACTGGACCGCACGGGCGGGAACTTCCATAAATCGCTCGCCTCCATTCATGAACGGCTCACGAAGAATGCCGTTCCCATCCAGCTGCCCATCGGCGCCGAGGCGAACTTCACGGGCATCATAGATCTGCTCACGGAAAAAGCGTACGAATTCCATGGCGAGCACGGCGAGAAGATAACCGAGATTCCCATCCCGGACGCGATGAAGGACGACGTGAAGAAATTCCGGCATGACCTTGTGGAACGGATCGCCGATACGGACGACGGCGTGATGCACGCATATCTGGAAGGAAAAGCTATTTCGCTCGCCGACCTGAAAATCGCGCTCCGCAAAGCCGTCATTGCGAATAAGCTCGTACCGGTCATGACGGGTTCGGCGTTGAAGAACAAAGGCGTGCAGTTCGTGCTGGACGCCGTGGTGGACTATCTCCCCGCACCGACGGACCTTCCGCCAATCAAGGCCATCGATCCGAAGACCGGCACCGATCTGCACCGCACGGCGTCCGACACCGAACCCTTCACCGCGCTCGCATTCAAGATCGCGACCGACCCGTTCGTGGGAACCCTTACGTTCTTCCGCGTCTATTCCGGCGTGCTGAAGAAAGGTTCGTATATTCTGAACGCCTCAAAGAACGAACAGGAGCGCATCGGGCGCGTCCTGCGGATGCACGCGAACCAGCGCGAAGAAGTTGATGAAGTGTATGCCGGCGAGATCGCCGCGCTGGTGGGCCTGAAGAACACGACAACGGGGGATACGCTCACCGCGCCGGAAGCGCCGGTCATTTTGGAGAAGATCATTTTCCCCGAGCCGGTCATCGGCATCCGCATTGAACCGAAGACCAAAGCCGACCAGGAGAAGATGGGCGTCGCCTTGCATCGTCTTGCCGACGAGGATCCGACCTTCCGCGTGAAAGGCGACGAAGAGACGGGCGAGACTATCATTCAGGGCATGGGCGAGTTGCATCTGGAGATCATCGTAGACCGCATGAAGCGCGAGTTCGGCGTTGAAGCGAACGTCGGCCGTCCGCAGGTGGCGTACAAGGAAACCATCACGGCCGAAGCCGAGGCCGAAGGGAAATATATCAAGCAGTCAGGCGGACGCGGCCAGTACGGCCATGTGCGTCTGCGCGTGAAGCCACGCGAGCGCGGCAGCGGATTTGAATTTTTGGATGAGATAAAAGGAGGCGCCATTCCGAAAGAATTCATCGCGCCGACCGAGAAAGGCATAAAGGAAGCCATGGACAAGGGTGTCGTTGCGCACTATCCGATGGTGGACGTCGAAGCGACGCTCTATGACGGCTCCTTCCACGAAGTGGACTCGTCCGAAGCCGCCTTCAAGATCGCCGGCTCCATGGCGTTCCAGGAGGCCGCAAAACGGGCAAAACCCGTCATTCTGGAACCCGTGATGAGCGTGCAGGTCTTGGTACCGGACAATTTCATGGGCGAAGCGACGGGAGACCTCAATGCCCGGCGGGGCCGGATAGAAGCGATGGGGGACCGCGGTTCGGTGAAAGTCATAGACGCGAAAGTGCCGCTTTCCGAGATGTTCGGCTACGCGACGGATATCCGTTCCATGTCGCAGGGCCGCGGCTCGTTCACGATGGAATTCTTCGCCTACGAAGTTGCGCCGAAGAACATTGAGGCGGAAATAGTCGAAGGCAAGCGGAAATAGGTCGCATTTTTTGTAACCCACTCCAGCCGCGAAAATGATATTCGCTCAGCTTCATTTTTGATGGAAATGAGGCAGTAACCGTCGCAATCTCCGCCTCCCTCATTTCCGAATCAAAAATGTTCGCCTCTCTCGTTCATTTTTACGCGTCCTGCGCTTCTGGTTACAAAAAATGCGACCTATTTCTTAGTGAAACCCCCGCAGGAGGTAATCGTGAATTTCTTCCTCGCCTTCGCTTGTGGTTCAGAAATACGCAGCCTACTTCTGGGTGAGGTCGGGGAGGGATTCGATCGCGGAGGTTTTCTTGCCGCAAGAAGCTTTCGGAGCCGTTTGTTTCCTTGGTACCGTTATGACACAAGCGGCGAGAAGCAGTGGGCGCTCGAATGGGCGAGGGGATTCGTCGCCCCGACGTTCGGAATTTTAATATAGACAAAGAAGTCGGGGTCCCGACCTTGCGTCGGGACAGGAACGAACCGAACGCCGGTTCACCAAAGGTGAGAACTGGAGCTTGTTGACACCCATCAACCATTTCATCTATAATCCACAGTTGCCGACCGGAATGTCGGTCGTTCTGGTGTTTATCAATCAATAAGGTCGCATCGGGTTTTAGCTCTTAGCTTTTGCGCTAAGTGGTCCACAAAAGCTAAAAACCCTCGCCTGCCGACAGGCAGGCAAAAGCTAGAAGCTAAAATAAAAAAATAAAACCATGGCGGAAAAAGAAAAATTCAATCGGTCCAAGCCTCACGTGAACGTGGGGACCATCGGGCACGTCGACCACGGCAAGACCACCTTGACCGCGGCCATTACGAGCGTGCAATTCAAAAAGGGTCTCGCAAAGAAATCGGAAGGAGTCGACCAGATCGACAACGCTCCGGAGGAGAAGGCGCGTGGCATCACGATCGCCCTTCATCACTCGGAATACGAGTCGGAGAAGCGGCACTATGCGCACATCGACGCTCCGGGCCACGCGGACTATATCAAGAACATGATCACCGGGGCCGCCCAGATGGACGGCGCGGTCTTGGTCGTCGCGGCGACGGATGGTCCGATGCCGCAGACGCGCGAGCATGTGCTCTTGGCTTATCAGGTCGGCGTTCCCCGCATCATCGTCTTCCTCAATAAGTGCGATATGGTGGATGATCCGGAATTGATCGACCTCGTGGAATCCGAGGTTCGCGAGCTCTTGAAGAAATACAACTACGACGGCGACAATGTGCCGATCATCCGCGGTTCGGCCTTGAAAGCGCTGAACGCCAAGTCGGCCGACGACCCGGATGCGAAGTGCATCGTGGACCTTATAAAGGCGATGGACGACTATATCCCGGATCCGGTTCGCGATCTCGATAAGCCGTTCCTGATGCCGATCGAAGACATCTTCTCCATTGAAGGCCGCGGTACCGTCGTCACGGGACGCGCGGAGCGCGGTAAGGTCAAAGTGAACGAAGAAATGGAAATTGTCGGTTTGAAGCCGACCGCGAAGACGGTCGTGACCGGCATTGAAATGTTCAACAAGCTCCTCGACGAAGGGCTCGCCGGCGACAATGTCGGCATCCTCCTTCGCGGCTTGAAGAAGGAAGATGTGGAGCGCGGCCAGGTGGTCGCAAAACCGGGAAGCGTTACGCCGCACACGGACTTTGAGTGCGAAGTGTACGTGTTGTCCAAGGAGGAAGGCGGACGGCACACGCCGTTCTTTAAGGGCTATAAGCCGCAGTTCTACATCCGCACAACGGACGTGACCGGAGAAGTGGTGCTCCCCGAGGGGACCGAGATGGTCATGCCGGGCGACACCATCAAGCTCACGGCGAAGCTCATCACGCCTGTCGCGCTTGAAGAGAAGATGCGGTTCGCCATCCGGGAAGGCGGCAAGACCGTCGGAGCCGGAGTCGTGACGAAGATCCTTAAATAAGAGAACAATTCGGGTATCGGAACAATACACGGAGCACCTATAACACCATGGCAGTGAAAAAGAAGGAAGACGTGCCGCAGAAGATCCGCTTGCGGATCAAGGCGTACGACCACAAGCTGATCGATAATTCCGCGCGCCAGATCATTGAAACGGCGGAGCGGAGCGATGCGAAGATCGTAGGTCCCATTCCTCTGCCGAGCGAGATCAAACGGTATACCGTGAACCGTTCCACCTTCGTCCACAAGGACGCGCGCGAACAGTTCGAGCTCCGCATCCACAAGCGGCTCATCGACATCCTGAACCCGAACCCGAAGATCATTGAATCGCTCTCGAATCTCAACCTGCCCGCAGGGGTTGATGTTGAGATCAAGATCGTTTAAGGACTGAAACCGAACCAAAAAACCGCCCGTGGCGGTTTTTTGGTTCACGATACTCGCCTAAATCCATCATGAGCTTGTCGCATGACGACCTTAGGTGAGGGGCGGTAGCGTGGGAACTGCTACGCGCCCGGCGATGGCGGCAATCACTTCTTCAGCCAGTGCCGAAGGTACACGACGAAACCGAAGATGGTCGTTGTGATGACGCCGCTGAGGAGCATGCCCCAGAACAGAGCCTGCTGGCCGGAACGATGGCCAACAAAACAGAACACTGTCTGGACATAAACGAAGATGATGAGCATCCCGAGGGACGTACCCTTCGTCTCACGCGACTTCACGAGCGCTCTGAGTTGAAGAGCCATCGCGAGTACATTCACGAAACTCGCCGACCAGGCGAGCCCGTCCAACGAGAGAAGCCACTCGATCGTCATCCGATCTTCCTTTTCTGCCTCACTGTTCGTAGGAAGCGGCCTGGCCGCCGGTGGGGGCGGTAGCCAAGCCGCTTCCTGCGAATAATTCAAAGAACGTGCCTGCATTGTAACATATACAATATTATATGTCAATATTCGTAAAAACCCTTTAAAAACCTCGCCCGCCAGTCGTATCATTCCTGTTCTTCACGAGCGAAAGGCTTTTTCTTTCGGGAAGCCCTGCATGTCAGCGGGCAGGTTTCGGAGCCATACCCAATCGAATCCGCGCAAGTTTTTGCCTTCGGAGAAGCTATCGGAGCTTCGACGGGCTTGGTTCCGAGCGGGGAGCGAGGACCGTCGAAGCGAGATGCAGGTGGGTCCCGTCGCTGGAACGGGGCCACGCCGGTTCTCCGAAGGCAAAAACTGGAGCAATATTGACACAAAAGCCCCCATACACTACAATGCCCTGGTCTCTTTAATGGCCCCACTTTTTGGAGACCGGTAGGGGGTTACACAAGGACAGCCGAATCGCCGAGCTGTGCTTGGGCGGTTTTTTAATGGCTTTGCCAAAAAATTCGACTCAATTTTTCCGACGAAGAACATCATGCTTATCCTCGGCAAAAAATTGCATATGACGCAGATCTGGAAAGACGAGAAGGTGATTCCCGTCACCGTGATTTCCGTTCCGCCGAATACCGTTACCATTATCCGCACAAAGGCGAAGGACGGCTACGATGCCGTTCAGCTCCAGCTTGGCCGGACGAAGCGCGAAGCGCGCGGCATGGGCGATGTGAAGAAGGGGGATACGGTGAACGTGAGCATGTTTCAGGAAGGCGACACGGTGCGTATCGCGGGAACGACGAAGGGCCGCGGATTCCAGGGGACGGTGAAGCGGCACGGTTTCGGCGGCGGGCCGCGAACGCACGGCCAGAAGAATCGATTCCGTGCGCCGGGTTCCATCGGTTCCACCGCTCCTCAGCGCGTCGTGCCGGGTCGCCGGATGGCCGGCCACATGGGTTCCGAACGCGTGACGATAAAGAATTTGAAAGTGGTCGCCGTTGATGCGGAAAAGAACACCCTGATGCTCCGCGGCGCCGTTCCGGGATTCCGGACGGGCGTTCTGGAGATTATGAAATAAGAAGGATATGAAAACCGATCTCTACAACATGCAGAACGAGAAGATAGGCGCGGTGGAACTCCCCGATGCCGTCTTCGGCGTTGCATGGAAACCGGCGCTCGTGAAGCAGGTGGTGAGCGCCATGCTCGCGAACAAGCGCCGTCCGTGGGCACACGCGAAGACGCGCGCCGAAGTGCGCGGAGGCGGCAGAAAGCCGTGGAGGCAGAAAGGAACGGGCCGCTCGCGGCATGGTTCAATCCGCTCGCCTTTGTGGTCCGGCGGCGGCAAAGCGCATGGACCGCTCAAGGAACGCGATTTCGGCCAGAAGGTAAACGTGAAAATGCGGCGCGTCGCGTTGTTCTCGGTGCTCTCGCGGAAACTGAAGGACGGCGAACTGCGTATCGTGCAGAACCTTGCGGCGTCCGAACCGAAGACGAAATCCATTGCTCGGCCGCTCGCGCTCCTCGTGCATCTCGGCCCGCGGGCGAAAAAGATGGACGCCTTGCTCGTACCGGCATTGGAGGAAAAGAACCTCTACCGCGCGGCACGAAATCTCCCGAAAACGATCGTCACAGGTCCGGAATCGTTGAATGCGTATGATGTGTTGAACTATAAGCATCTTTTGATGGATGAGAACGCAGTTCCGGTCGTCGCGAAACATTACGCGGTGAAGAAATAATATGGCCGACATTTTTATCATCAAAGAGCCTCATATTGCGGAAAAAGCGACCGGCTTGAACGCGCTCGGGAAATATGTTTTTCTCGTTGCGCCGTCCGCGACGAAACAGGAAGTGAAGAAAGCCGTCAAAGAGCTCTATCGCGTGGACGCGGCAGCGGTGAACATAGTGAATCTTCCCGGCAAGACCCGCCGCTACCGCGGCAAAAAAGGCAAGCGGTCCGGCGTGAAGAAAGCCATCGTGACGCTCAAAGCCGGCCAAAAAATAGATATCGGACGATAACGCCCCCATGAAACATTATTCTCCAACATCTCCGTCGCGGCGCGCGATGACCTCGGTTGATTACGGGGTGCTTTCGGGCGACCGGCCGACGAAGACGCTCACGAAGCGGCTGAAGACCCGTTCCGGCAGGAATTCACAGGGCCGCATCACGACACGCCATCAGGGCGGCGGAAATAAGAAGCTCTATCGCATTATTGACTTTGTACAGAACAAGATGAATCAACCCGCGCGCGTGGAAACGATGGAATATGATCCCTACCGCACGGCGTTCATCGCGAGAGTGGTCTACAAGGATGGCGAACGGCGCTATATGCTGGCTCCGCACGGTCTCGCGGTCGGGGCGCAGGTGCTTGTTGCGGACGGCGCGCCGCTCACCGTGGGGAATCGCATGAAACTGAAGAACGTTCTCGTCGGCACGCAGGTGCACAATATCGAGATGCACCCGATGGGCGGCGGCAAACTCGCGCGTTCCGCGGGCTCGTATGCCGAAGTGCTTGCAACGGCGGACGGCTACACCGACGTGAAGCTATCCTCCGGCGAAGTGCGCAAAGTGCCCTCGGAATGTTTTGCCTCCATCGGACAGGTATCCAATCCCGAATGGAATCTCGTGAACATCGGCAAGGCCGGCCGCTCGCGCTGGCTCGGCATCCGGCCGACCGTTCGCGGAACCGCAATGAACCCGGTTGACCACCCGTATGGCGGCGGCGAAGGACGCCAGCCGCGCGGCACGCGGAAGCCCAAGAGCTTCACGGGCAAGGTCACGGGCGGGCACAAGACGCGCAATAAGCGAAAGTGGTCAACCAAACTCATCGTGAAACGCAGAAAACAGAAATAAACCCATGTCACGTTCAACGAAAAAAGGCCCTTATGTGGACCAGAATATCTTGAAAAAGATCGCCAGGGCGAAGCCCGAACAGGCGGGTGTCTTGAAGACATGGGCGCGCGCATCCGAGATCTCGCCGGAGATGGTCGGCTATGTCTTTGCGGTGCACACCGGAAAGGATTTCGTGCAGGTCAAAGTGAACGAGGAAATGGTTGGACACCGCCTCGGAGAATTCGCGCCGACGCGCAAGTTCGTGAAGCACGGCGGGAAATTGACAAAAGAGATCGAACAAAAAGCGGCAGTCGCCGAATCCGCGGCGAAGGCGGCGGCAAAACCGGCGGCGGGCGGCAAATAATGAGCGATACAGACCATCCATGAATACTCAAGAACAAACGGTACGGCTGAACTACTTGCGCGTGGCACCCCGGAAAGTGCGCGCGGTTGCAGACCTTATCCGTGGCGCAAGCGTGAACGAAGCCGAAGCCCAGCTCATGTTCGAGCGCCGCCGCCCCGCGAAGGCGCTCTTGAAGCTCCTGCGTTCCGCCGTCTCGTCCGCAAAAAGCGTGAAGAAGTTGGACCCGGAGAAGCTCATCATCTCGCGCATTACGGTTGATCAGGGACCGATGCTGAAGCGTTCGCTCCCGCGGGCGCGCGGCGTTGCGTCTGCCATCCAGAAAAAGATGAGCAATGTGACGCTTACGCTCGCCGAAGGATCCGCGTCCGCGAAATCGCGATTCACCATTATCGTGAAGAAAAAGGTCAAGAAGCAGGAACAGGAAGGTCGCGCGCAGAAGAAAAAGGCGGCGCCGGATGCCGCATCCGATCGTGCGAGGACCGCAGAAACGAAACCGGGGTTCTTTAAGCGGGTATTCCGCCGGAAATCAGTCTAATCAAAACTATGGGACAAAAGATAAATCCAATTTCGCTCCGTATGGGCATTGTGAAGCCGTGGGTCAGCCGGTGGTATTTTGCGTCCAAGGGCAAAGCGGGCTTCGGCGGCAAATATCCGTACGCGAAATTCCTGGAAGAGGACGAGGCCATCCGCACTATCATCAAGAAGCGCATCAGTCAGGCCGGCGTCGCCGGAATAGACATTGAGCGCACGTCAAACCACTTGAAAGTCCTCATTAAAGCCGCGCGTCCGGGCTATATCATCGGCCAGGGCGGCAAGGGTATCGATGAGCTCACGAAAGCCGTGGAGCGCGCGCTTCGGGCCGTACGCGGACCGAAGGTAAAGGGGCCGCATCTCTCCGTGAACGTGGAAGAGCTGAAGCGTTCCGAGATATCCGCCGTGTACACCGCCCAGCAGATCGCGTGGGATATTGAAAAGCGCATGCGTTTCCGGAGGACGATGAAGAAGTATCTGGAACAGCTCATGCAGAACCGCGACGTGAAAGGCGCGAAGATCATGATGTCCGGACGCTTGGACGGCAACGAGATCGCGCGGAATGAAGTGCTGAAGCAGGGCCCCATGCCGCTCCAGACCCTGCGCGCGGACATCGACTACGGCCGGTCGACGGCGTTCACGACATACGGCACTGTCGGCATCGAGATATGGATATATAAGGGCTTGGTTTTCGGCAATAAGATAAAGACCGAAGAACAGGACGGTGGCCGCCGCCGGAACGGCTAGGAACAGAACACACGACCATGCTTATCCCGAAAAAGGTAAAACATCGCAAGTGGCAGAAGGGCCGTTCCAAAAAGCGCGTCGTTGAGACGCGGGGACTTACGCTCGCGTTCGGCCGCTTCGGCATCAAAGCGCTCGAGGGCGGGCGGCTCACATCGCGCCACATCGAAGCGGCGCGGCGGGCGATGACGCACCATATGAAGCGCGAAGGACGCCTTTGGATCCGCGTGTTTCCGGATAAGCCCGTCACGCAGCGTCCGCCGGAAGTCACGATGGGCGGCGGAAAAGGCGCGGTGGATCACTACGTATTCATCGTGCGCCCGGGCCGCGTCATCTTTGAACTTGAAGCCGAAACTCCCGCTGTTGCGCGCGAAGCGTTGCGTCTCGCGGGGCACAAGCTGCCGTTCAAAACAAAGATCATGGAACGGGGTAAAGACTAAAAACCATGGATACGCAAGAAGCAAAAATGTTGCCCGCGAAACCGCTCGCGGAACTGCAGAAGATGAAAAAGGAGAACCGCGAGCGCCTGCACGGTCTCCAGCTTGACCTCGCGGCCGGTAAGGTCAAGAATAGGACGGCGCTCCGGGAATTACGCAAGGATCTTGCGCGGATAGAGACCTGTATCACCCGATTGCGGAAAACTGCCACATCATAACCATGCCTACGAATATAAAGAACAAGCGGACTCTCCGGGGCGTCGTTGTCTCGGATGCGATGACCAAGACGCGCGTGGTTGCCGTGACGCGTATGACGCGTCATCCGAAGTATTTGAAGTACATCAAGGTG
>JBEEJO010000019.1:0-12643 GCA_041169145.1 Candidatus Parcubacteria bacterium
ATGACGCGAGCGAACTGCGCGTGGAGTTTTTTCGGTATCGTGCTTAGCGGGACGTTTTTGAAGATGCTGCCGATATTGGGGAGTTCGAGCGGCTGGCGTTCCTTGCGGTAGCGGATGTGATCTTCCATTTCCGCGCGGATGGCCTTCATACTCCCCCTCTTCAGTCGAAACGATGCTTCAAGGATCACTTCTTCGCCGTCGCGTTCCTTGAACAAACTGGAGCGATACGTGAACGAGCACTGCGCGTTCGTCCACGTGCGCTCTTTGAGCGTTTCTGTGTTCAACGTTCGAACGGACGCGATCGCGTCTTTCGTCTCGCCGCCGAAACAGCCGGCGTTCCCTCGTACCGCACCGCCCACATGACCGGGCAGGCCTCCCGCCCACGCGAGTCCCGCAAGCGAACGCTTTGCCGCAAATTCCAGAAGGTCCTTCATCAGTACGCCCGCGCCGGCGATCACGATATTCTTTTTCGCACGAATGCCGCCGACGGAAACATTCAGCACAAGACCATCGAAGCCCTTGTCGGGAAAAATAATGTTCGTTCCCCCGCCGAGGACAAACACCCTCAGCTCCAGTTCTTTTGCCTGCCGGAGCGCTTCGCGAACCTCTGACGCTGTCCGCGCGGCGAAAAAATACCGGGCCGGGCCGCCGATCTTATAGTTGGAGTGCTTCGCGAGCGAAACGTTCTGTTGCAGTTTCATGATGCGAACCCGATGCCATGGGACGCCGAGGGAGCCGCACGCCGTCTCACTGGGCTTGGAGGCCGAGAATGGTGACCTCCAATTCTACTTGTAGTGAATGAGTGCTCTCTTCTCGGCCTCCAAACCGGAGACCGAAAGAAGCGCGCGGCTCCCTCGGCGAACGTTCACGATGAACGCATGTTCATTATAGTAAAGTAGCCCCATAAAACCAAAACCCCCTTGCGGGGGTTTTGGCCAAGTAGATTGGGAGATACCTTAATCGATATCGTCGTTAAGGTATACTACGCTCACTCACGAAGCGCAGTATAGCATACTTCACCCCATAGCGCAAGAGGTGAACCTCTAGAGCATCTTAGGCGGCGTCTGGGGTGCGGGCGCTTCCTGCGGAGCCGGTGCCGATTTCTTGAACACGACGAACTTATAGCCGAGGAAGTTGAATGTCATAGCCGTGAAGACGCCGGCAAGAGCGCCAATGTTCGCCCAGAGATTGTCCGATATCCCGCCATGAGCGACATAGTTCACGATACCGGACGCCACGCTCACGTTCACGAGCCACGAGATCGTGGTAATGACATAGAACTGCACCGCTTCGTTCTGCGCCTTTTCTTTGTGTTTTCCTTCCTCAAAGGTCCAGTTTCGATTCCACAAGAAGCTGTTCGTGGTGGAAACCAGGAATGAACCGGTCTTAAAAACCGGGTACCACGTGCCGGAGGAAATGCCCGTGAAAAATATAACGGTATTCAGGACGCCCAGGTCAACGAACGTATTCGAGACGCCAACGCACGCGAACTTCGCTATTTGGTACAGGACCGGTATCCATCGCGCCGCAACGGAAAAAAGAAATACCGCGGCGGGGGCGCCGATGGCCATGACGAAAAAGACGCCGATGCGAAGCAGAAGCGCCGGAATCGAAACCTTGGATTCAATATCTGCGAGAAGATTCGTAATGACCGGCTGAGAGAGCAACCCAACCATGCAACCGATGATCGCGGCATTCCGTGCGTCCCGTTTTGTCATCATGGATACCAATGATACCACATCGTGCGGCTTATCCCGCATGGGCGAGAATCTTCCGAAATTCCCCTCCCTTCAAGCTCGCTCCGCCGACAAGCGCGCCGTCGATCTCCGCATGTTCAAGAAATCGGCGGGTATTGTTCGCTTTCACCGAACCGCCATAGAGCACCTGCACGCGCGAGAGGCCGAGCGACGAACGGCAGAACGATTTGATGAACCACGCCATCTCGGCGGACTCTTTCGGTTTGTCAGCGACGCCCGTACCGATCGCCCAAATCGGTTCGTATGCCACGATGACCCTGCCGCTCACGCCGGCAAAATCTTGTTTCAATTGTTTTGCTACGTATTTTTTTGCGGCGGCAATGCCATGCTTTCTGATGGCTTTCGGTTCACCAACGCACAGAATAGTGCGGAGGCCGGCAGCCTGCGCGGCGCGCATTTTCTTATTGATCATCCAGTCCGGCTCGCCGAGAAGCCCACGCCGTTCGGAGTGTCCGATGATGACATATGTCGCGCCGAACGTTTTGAGCATCGCAGCGGACACTTCGCCCGTGTGCGGACCCTCTTCTTCCCAAAACACATCTTGCGCGCCGAGTGCGGCGCGCTTCAACGCTTTCCCGACTGCGGATAGGAACGGGAACGGCGGGCAGATGACCGCATGCTTGTGATCGCTTGCTTTCACGACGCGGAGCGCTTCTTGTACGGATAGCGGATGCAATTTCCAATTTGCGACGATGAGCTTTGACATTGCTTTCATTATAACAGAACCAGCACCCCGCACCGTACGTCGCATAACGAACAGCCCTGGTCGGTCTTTGTGACCAATCAGGGCCTTCACTTCTTTTTCCGTCCCCAACACTGTTCCCAGAACGGGAGATCAAGGAATGGCATCTCGTTCCGCTTCGCGAGCGAACGGCGCGACACGAAGCAGACAATGATGCTCGCGGTCTTCGTCCTGCACTTCTTGCACCCCCAGATCCTATCCGTGTCGGGATGGTAATATGCAGAACATTTGCAGGTCGCACACACCCAGAGCTTCGACCTTCGCCATCCCCGTGAAGCGATGGAGTATCTTTCAATCTGTTCGGGTGACCGCCTGGGCAGCGATTCAAGCGCCTGACTGTCTAGCATCGTTCCTCCCCGTGATCGAGTAGCACGGTCGTATAACAAGGATATCTAGCCGCATCCTAACGCGAAAACCTACAGAGAACAAATCAAAAAAATGGACGTTACCGCACCACAATATCCTGCCCGTCAAGCTGCGCCGGCCACGGGAGTGCGAAACCGTTCCCATCAACCGCTTCGCCGCGGAGAAGGTCTATGACGCTTGCGTGCGTACCCGCTTCTCCCCCCGTTATGTCGGCGTAGACGTTTATCGTCCGCATTTCGCCCGCTGGCACCGATAGTTCGAGCGGAAAGGTCATCTCGCTTTCGGCATCATGCACGTTCGCTTGCGTCGCCGCAGAACCTGCGACCCGAAGATCCGCCAGACGAATGCCGTGATCAAAATCCTTATTGAGCGTTGCGGAACGCACTGTGACTCCCCCGCTCCACGGTGCGGCGAACACGACGAACGATGCGATCGTATTCTCGGTTGTCGTGACTCGGTCAACCTGTGCGAGCGTTTCGGGATTTCGCACGATGATGAATTCCGGAGCATCCTTGAACTGCGAATGCACAGTATAGAATGTCGTCGCGCGTTCGGCGCCTTTTGGTTTGTAATCAAGATAGAGACCGCTGTCCGCGATGCGATGGCTATAAATAACTTCAGGTTCCGCGATCGGTTGCCGAAGCGTGTTCACGAACACACCGCCAAAATTCCGCATTACCGCAAGGTGGTATGTCATTCTCCCGTCCGGATAGACCGTGCGGATAATCGGCATCGCGTCGGAGAGTCCATCCGCATCCAGATGGCCGAACGAGATGTAATCTTCGAGAAGCGCCATGATTCCCCCGGTGATCGGCGCCTTCGCTCCGAGCGGAACGCGGGCGCCGGCCTCCGTTAGGTACATGGCGCTCTGTAATTTTCCGAAATTCGCGTCCACATCGACTGCGATGCCGGTTCCGCTCTGTGCAAGCGCCCACATGGCAGTCGCGACGGCTTGGTCTGCAACAGCGACCGCCTGCGCTTTCGCGGGTGCGGAAAGTGTCGTATTTTGCCCCGCGAGCGTGAGAAGCGTCGCGGCAAGCTGAACGATGGTGTATGCAAGAGTTGGCATAGGTATAGACGTAGCGCCAACGGGATTCGAACCCGTGTTCCCGCCGTGAGAGGGCGGTGTCCTAACCGGGCTAGACGATAGCGCCGTGCATGGGTAATGATAGCGGAATTTTGATATGGGGCAAGGAGAATGCCATTTTAGCATTACCCCACATTCTTCGTGAACATCTCCACCAGCTTTTCCAAACCAACGGCATGGGAAGCTTTCATCAATACGAGATCGCCTTTTTTGATAAGCTCGGAGAGTTTTGGCGCGGCTTCTTCCGCAGTATCGTATGAATAGATGTAATTCTTCCGCAAGCCGGCTTTATTCGCGCCTTCGGCGATGAACTTCGCGAGCGGCCCGACCGTCACGAGGATGTTCGCCGTCTTCGCGACGCGCTCACCAAGCGCACGGTGCGCTTCCATCGCATAGGTCCCGATCTCGCGCATATCGCCCAAAACCGCGATGCGGCGCTTTGCCGGAAGGCTCTTCAACGTTGTGAGCGCTTCCTGCATGGAAAGCGGGCTTGCGTTATAGGCATCGTTCAGGAAAAGCGACTCGTTCGGACCTGCGATGCACTGCATCCTCCCGGCGGGCGGATGATATGTTCGGAGCGCTTCCGCAATCTTGCCGAGTGGCAGAGCAAACACGAGTCCCATCGCCGCACCGGCGGCTGCCGCATATGCATGCGCTCTGCCGAACATGTTATCCAGCTCAACCAGCACCACATTCCCCGCGTATCCCAAACGGAACGAAATGCCGACCGGCTGCCCGTTCAGAACGCGATTTTCAAAATCCGTGATGCGCACATCGTTCTCCTCGCCAAACCCGTATGTTACGACTCGCGCACGCGTCCGCTCGCGAAGACCAAGAACTATTCCGCTGTCGCCATTCAGGACCGCAAAGCTCGCCGGCTCCAAGCATTCAATAATGCGCGACTTCTCTCGGGCAACGTGCTCCGGCGATCCAAAATATTCCACGTGAGCGGGAATGTCGCCGATGGCCGTCACCACGCTCACGTTCGGTTCCGCGATGGCGATGAGCCGCCTCATGTCCCCTGGCCGGTCGATGCCGTATTCCAAGACCAAGAGCTCCGGATAACCGCTTTTTACGATGAGCTGCCAGAATCCCGCGAGAATGACCTTCGGCCAAAAGAATATGCCTTCTATCTTTCCCCAATCGCCCAGAATGCCGAGCGACACGCCAAGTTCGTTATTGAAATTCCCGCGCGAGACGCGGACCGAGCGATCGGCGGCCAGCACGGCACCAATCGCATATTTCGTTGATGTCTTTCCGACGCTTCCCGTAACCGCGATGACGCCCGGTCGGAATCGCCAGATAGTTGCCCGAGCAAGGACCTTCAGGACCCAGCGCACAATGAACACCATCTGGTCCTTTATGAGATACCCGACAACGAACGTATTCATACGGGCAGTATACCGGGATGCATGACTATTTCGCGACCCGGTCGGGCGGGATGTTCATATATCCGAGGATGAACTGTGCAAGATCTCGGAACGCCGGCACGACGGTCGTCCCAGCCAAGGGAGCGCCCGCCGGTTTGTCCAGTTTGAGCAAAATAATGAACCGCGGATGCGCGGTCGGACCGAAACCGATATACGTATGAATAACGTCGTCCGTGTAGCCGCCGCGGCCCGGTACCTGTGCCGTACCGGTCTTTCCGGCAATGGTATATCCCGATATTGCCGCGACTTCCGCCTTGTCCACCGCGGAAACCATCATCTCCGCAACCTGTTTCGCCGTTTCGGGCGATATGACGCGACGAAGCTCTTGCGGACCGAGCTCTGCGTTCACGAACGGCCGCATCAGCGTACCGCCGTTCGCGATGGCGGCGACGGCGTTCAGCATCTCAAGCGGCGTTGCGGCGACGCCCTGTCCGAACGATGCCGTAGCGAAAGCGACCGCAGGAGCGCCGCGCGCCGTGAGGCGGTCCAGATCGCCTTTGAGCTCTCCGGGAAGATCTATGCCGGTCTGTCTGTCAAATCCGAATTGTCGGAGGTACTGCAAAAATATGTCGTGCCCCATTTGACGCTCGGCGAACGCGGCGCCGGTGTTCAGGGATTTCTCGATGACATTCGTCATGGTCACCACGCCATGCGCTTTGAGATCCCAGTTCTGTATCTTCCGGCCGCTCACTATTAATACGCCAGTGTCATTGAATGTCGTTTGCGGCGTTATCTTTCCCGCATCAATCCCTGCGGCCATGGTGACGACCTTCATGACCGAGCCCGGTTCGTAGATGCTCTGCACCGCAGGATTCAGAAAATCCGAGATGTCCGCTTCCTGATACTTATTCGGGTCAAAGTTCGGCCAGTTGCCCATCGCGAGTATCCGACCCGTTGCGGGTTCCTCCACGATAACGTTCCCGGCAACGGCACCATGTTTTTCCACGGCATTCATTAAAATGCGTTCTGCCTCGAATTGAATATTCGGGTCTATCGTGAGCGTAAGATTCTCTCCCGGAACCGGCCGAGTTGCCATCCCGTCCTCCACATTCCCCGGTTTTCCGGCAAGCCGGTCGTTATAGAAGCGCTCCACGCCATATTTGCCGACCACGCCTTCGTCCGTATCATTCGGTCCCACATATCCGATAAGTTGAGACGCAAGCCGGCCCTGCGAGTAATGCCGCTCCGGCAATGCACGCACATAGATACCTTTCAGATCAAGCTTGGCGATCTGATCCGCGATATCCTGCGGAACCTTACGGTTGAGCAGTGCGTACTGATTGTCCGATTTGCTCAACTTGCGGACGACATCGTCAATGGGGAGATTCAAGAGCGGCGCAACCGCATGCGCCGCCTCTTGCGCGTCGGGTATTGTGTTCGGCGTTGCATAGACCGTGGGGAAATCCTTATTGGCCGCCGCCGAGAGCGTCTTACCGTTCTTATCGACAAAAAAAATACTGCCTCGATCGGCAAGCGTAACCCCGGGAATGGCCTCTTGCGCCTCACTCAAATAGCGCGAACCATCCATGACCTGAAGAACATAGAGGCGCCCGAAAAGCGACGCGTACGCCGCGGAGATGAAGAACGCTACTACTGCGAAGCGAGAAACCATCGGTGCTGCACCTCAAGGTATCGGGGCGACTTGTCTTTCACGAGACCGTACCCTGCCGCGAGCGTTTCTACGCGCGTGTCCGTAAAGAGCGAGAATAGCGTATCCTGCAGTTCGGCGTTCTCCGTCTGCAAGCGTTTTGTCTCCACCGCCGCCGCACGGACGTTTTGTTCCCAGTTCACCGCACGGTTATAGAGGAATACAAGCATCACGCCCGCCGCGATGAGCAGGAAGACCAAGATGAATAGGAAATAGCGGACGATAAAGGATGATTGCGATTGCGATTTAATAATAGTCATGGAACGTATGGTGATATGGATCTTATTTCAGAAAAGCGATGGCTCGTAATTTTGCGGAGCGGCTACGGGGATTCTGTCGTTCTTCTTCACGTGTGGGAATGATGGGTTTTTTGGTTAACAGGTCATAGCGTTCTGCTTTCTTTCCTTCCGCGAACGCGATCTTCACCAGTCGATCCTCCGCGGAGTGAAAACTGATGATGACGGCTCGGCCGCCGGGCGCAAGAATGTCGGGAAGAACTGCGAGAAGGCGAGAAAGATTTCCAAGTTCGTCGTTCGCCCAGATACGCAGTGCCTGAAAAGTGCGCGTTGCGGGATCGATCCTCCCGCGCTCATATCCTTTCGGCAGTACGCTGCGGACAACGTCCGCAAGTTCGCCGCTCGTCGCGATGGATCGTTTCCGCCGACACTCCACGATGGCGCGAGCGACGCGGCCAGCCATCCGTTCGCCGCCGAGCTCGCGGATGATGTCAGCCAATTCGCGTTCGGGAACCTTCGCAAGCAGATCGCGGAGCGGAACGGCGTCCGGGTCGTACGTCATGAGGAGCGGCTCGTCTTTCGTGAAACTGAATCCCCTGCCGGACGTACTGAGCTGTTCCGATGAGAACCCGAGATCCACAAGCAGACCATCCGCTTTTGGCAGCCCCGCCTCCCGCATGATCCGGGGCAGGTCGGCGTAGTTTCCCTGGGACACATGAATGCGGATCCCGCTCTGCGCCTCGCGCTTTGCGAAACCTTCCGTCATGCCGGGATCAAGATCAACGCCGAGGAACGTTCCGCGCGGCCTCAGCCGCTTCAGGATCTCCTCCGCATGGCCGCCACCGTCCAGTGTTCCGTCTATAACGAACGTACCGGGTCGCGGGTCAAGATATAAAAGAACTTCATTCAAGAGAACCGGGACGTGCCCCATGGATCAGATCCCCAGTTCCCCAAGCTTCTCTGCGATCTCGTCGGATGCGCCTTCGGTCTTTTGTTTATAGCGCTCCCATGATCCGCGATCCCAGATCTCTATCCGATTGTAGAGGCCTGTCAGCACGACCTCTTTTTGCACATGCGCGTAGTTCCGCAAATATTCGGGAACAAGGATCCGTCCCTGTGCGTCAATGTCCACGTTCGCAGCACCGGCCATCATGAGTCGAACGAACGCGCGCGAATTCGCCTGCGCGAGCGGCAACGCGATAAGTTTCTGCGCAAGCGCTTCCCACTCCGTGGCCGTGAAAATAAACAGACACTGATCAAGTCCCCGCGTGATGATAGCGCCAGCCGTGAGTTTGTCGCGGAACTTCGCCGGTATCGCTACCCGACCTTTATTGTCTACGGAATGGGTGTGTTCCCCCAGAAACATGGTGGAAAAAATTAATTGTTCTCCTCCCGCGGGACATGGACGCCAGGCGGACGCTTCTGAGATCCCTGCACTATGGCGAGGGCAAGCTCACGATCCTGGAAAACCGCGCGAGTGTTTCCCTACAAGCAGACACCCGGCTCCTATTCGGATATCAGCAGGCAGACGCACGTTCGGCACATGCGTCCAAACAAAGCGGTTTTCCAGAATCAATGAACCCGTATCCCAAAAATCGTCCCGAAGTGGCACGTTATCCCCAAAATTACCCACAATTCACCACTTCGGTATCCATATTAAAGCAGACAGGGCCAAAGTCAAAGGCCATTTCCCACGGTTGCGATCATTGAAAAACCCTTATTTTCCAATACAGAAACAATGGCTCAAGCGGGAGATATACACAGATTACGCAATAAAGAACGGCTGCGGTTCGCAATATCATTCACTTCCCTGCCTCTTGGGCCGTTCAGGCCTCCTGCCAGATAATGCCGAAGATAAGTCTCGCAAGGCGGTCGGGGTCGTGCCGGATGAGCGTCCGCTGACTCATGAGCGGATCGTGCTTCGCCACTTTCACCGCTCGACGGCTCACCAGGTCGGCACCAACGTACTTCCGTCCCGGAAGTTTCGTGCCGAATTCCACGAACGCATCGCCTTGCCGCGCATACCGCTTTAACACGAGCGGTGATGGGCGTTTGGTGTTCCATACGATGTAATCGAACGCTCCGCCGAAATAGGATTCCATCGTCCGCGTATAATCTTCTACCGAAAAGTTCCGCGTATGTTCAGCTTTCGTCATAAGATTGCACACGAATATCTTTATCGCGCGGCTTTTGCGGAGCGCGGCAGGAATGCCCGAGACAAGCAGGTTCGGCATCAGACTGCGATAGAAATCTCCGGGACCGATGACCACGGCATCCGCTTTCCGGATGACCTCAAGCGCTTTCGGGTTCGCGGCCGCGTGCGGATGCAAGCGCAAGGCCGCGAGGTGCGAGAGGTCGGCGTGATAGATACGCTCCTCACCGCGGACCGTCTTGCCGCCCGCGAGCTCCGCAATGAGTTGAACTTGCTTTAATGTTGATGGAATAACGCGGCCGTCAATGCGCAGGATCTCCCCGGCCATATCCACGGCTCTGTCAAAGCTCCCCGTCATCTTCTCCAGCGCCGCGAGGAACAAGTTCCCGAAACTATGACCTTTCAGTCCGCCAGCCGTAAAACGGTAGTTCATGAGCTGGCGGAGAAATTTCGGCGATTCCGATAACGCGACGAGGCACTGCCGCACATCGCCGGGCGGCAACACGCCGAGTTCATCGCGCAGAACGCCCGTGGAGCTCCCGTCGTCCGCCATGGTCACGATGGCGGAGAGATCTAACGGATAGTTCCGAAGTCCGGAAAGAACCGTGAATGTCCCCGTTCCCCCGCCGATGACCACGACGCGCTTTTTTTTCATATCGCGATATCGTATCACCCGCGGAACCGTTTCGTATAGTGCCACACCGAGACGCCTGCCGCCGCAAACACCAGAGTGATCAAAATGCCGATGAGGACCGCGAACGGAATCGCCCCCAGGCCGCCAAATCCTTCCGCACCATCTCCGCCCGCAGAACTTGCTGGCGCCGCATCCACCGTGAGCTCGGCACTGCCCGCGACATTCCGGACGTCCGAAAGACTTATAACCGGGCCATTGGCATTGTACAACCCCCGCACTATCGTCTTGCCGACAGCTCTTCCAAGGAATGTGCCGCCGAGTTCGTGCGACGCTGTTTGCACGTTCGCCGATACCCATGTCGTATGATCCGTGACATCAACCGTCCCTCCGGGACCGGCGCCGTCAGCGTCGTAGACCGCACGGAACTGTTTTCGGCTTCCCACGTGTATCGTCGCCGCTTCCGGCGTCACTTTGAGCGACGGCGGACTCGTTGCCGTGACCTGCATCACCTCGCCCGGTACCGTTCCCACTTCATTCTTCACCACTACGCGATAGAAATAGGTGCGTCCTCCTTCGACCGCGACGCCGGCGGACACCGGCACGGTCGTTGTGCTTATTCGGAGACGTTCTTGCGCTGTTTTTGTTCCCAGCGCCTCCGTGAGGCCATATTCAAACCACATCGCCGCTTCGCCCCCGCCTGTCGCAATCTCGCCGCGGAAAATGACGTATGCAACAGCGGGCGTATCGGCGGCTGATGTTATCGCCGTCGGCTTCGTTACGCCCCGCGTCGCCGCGAGTGCGAACGACACAACGGCGAGGACTGCGCTAGCAATGAGCGTGCACAAAACCGCAACGATGATGCCACGTCGCATACATGCAGTATACCAAAATCGCCCGAGTGCGTTCTCGTTCAAAAATGGAGTGCTAACTGCCCGGAACCTATTTATGTGAAACGCATAATGATCCAGGCACCCGCGAAGATCAGCACAGCGCCGATGGCAAAATAACCGTTAATCATCTGCCCGAACACTACCAGGCAGAACAACGCGACGAAGAACGGATACGCGATTTCGAAAGCAGACGCAGTCGATGCGCCGAGGATCTGAATACTCGACAAAATGAAATAATTCGCGAGCGCCACCAGGACCACGGAAAGCGCCATAAGCCAGACGGTCGTCTGATCTGCATTCGTAATGGTCTTGAGCCATCCCCGATCGGCAACGAAGAACGGCAGTAATACGAGCACGGTGAAGAAAGAACTTATGAACAAGAAACTTATCGGAGAGATCTTTTCAAGCACCTTCTGATCAATGGCGTACGCGAGTCCCCACGTCACCGCGGCTCCGATAGCGTATAGAAAGCCGAGCGTTCTCATGTGCGTAGGCGTGGATGATGTTCGAACGGTGCTTTCGGGGGTTACCGGAATGACCTCATCGTACCTCACCGATGTTATTGGCGATTATCCGAAGGGCAGCCTCGTGAAGCGCGGGGTTTGAATGACTCCCGCAAAGTTTTTTCAGCACGATAACTTTATAGCCGCGGTCGAAGGCCTCTCTTGCAAATGCCAGAACGCAATTTTCCGTATCTATTCCGGCAATATGAACTTCTCCGATGTTGTTCTTTTTCAGAACTTGCGGCAATTTCCCTTTTACGAAGCTTCCGTACGTATCCTTCGGAAATACATTCCTTCTTGTTACGAAATCCTTCAGTTCTTCAACGATCGCGTAGGCATCCCTGGTCATGGATCCTCGCCATCGTAGATTCTTTACGAAGTTGCTCTTGGCGTGGTTTCTATACTGAGTAAAAACAACGAGATCGTACTTGGAGCCGTTCGCCTCGATAAAATTTCGCGTTCTGCGAGGGATATCCTTCGTATACTTCGTGATGAATCCTTTCTCCAGATCGACGATGACAAGGGCTTTCTTCATCAGATACATATTACCACTTTGTGTGCGCGCACCTGGATTCGAACCGGGGACCTCTGCAATGTGAATGCAGCGCTCTAACCAGCTGAGCTATGCGCGCGCGAAATCATCATACGGAAAGCGCGGACAGTTTGCAAAAAAAGAACGACCCGGCAGGTTCCCTTGCGGGAAAAGCACTGCCGGGCCGGTACGCCCGAAGGACGGTGGTCTCCGCGTTTCACATGCGGAGCACGTTCGCGGTCGATGCCAGGGCCGGCCCGATGCGCCGCAGGTCGCGGTCGCTTTCCGGGTCGTGGCCCGCGTACGAGGCGATGGTCTTCATCGCGCGCAGGTACGGCCCCGCTACCCCGGGGGCCAAGATGGCCACCACCTCCCGGGCTGGCTCGCCCTCGTTCTGCCGGTGCTCGTTCACGGCGACGCTCGCGGGCTGGCCCCCGTTGAGGGAGGTCGCGCCGTCGAGGATCACGAGAGTGGCGAGGACCGGGGTCGCCGCCGGCTGGTCGATCGCGTTTTCCATGCAATGAAAGCTGGCCGTGAACTCGGCCGGCGGTCCGGTCGCGGACGTCCCCGCGACGAGGAGCGCCAGTCCGAGAAGGGCCAGCATGCAGAGGAATGGACGCATCCGGTTGCACCTGTCCTTTTGGGGTTAGTCGTGAAAGGACACGG
>JBEEJO010000020.1:0-12471 GCA_041169145.1 Candidatus Parcubacteria bacterium
CCGCATCTTCCATCGCGCGGTCGAGCGATGCGAAGTATTCGGGGTCAATATCATCCAGGGATATCGCTTGTTTCCGCGTGCGGTAGTGGTCGATGACCTCGTTCCGCGCGATGCGGTACAGCCAGCTCGTGAACGGGAAACCGACATCCTCGTATTCGCCGATATGTTGAAGAGCTTGCAGAAAAACCTGATGGGTGAGGTCCTCAGCTTCCTCACGACGGCTTACTTTCAGAAAGATAAACCGATAGATCTGCGGTTGATAGCGATCGTAGAGCAAGCCGAACGCTGAGGCCTCACCCTTGACGGCGCGCTGAATTATGCGCTTTTCGCCATCCAACATAGGGAAACGATAGGATTGGTATCTGGTTACGCGAGGTTACAAGCGACAAAAGGGGCCATACGGACCCTTCGGTTTCATCATACGGTGAAGTGGGCGAACGGTCAACGAGCTCCCACATTCGGTTTTTTTGTGGTCCCTTGTCGGTTCCGGTTTCTGGCGCCCCGCCGCCGGCCATAAGGGCCGGGTGAAGTTGTCTTGGAGCGGGTAAGGGGAATCTCCCTGCTCACTCGCTTCGCTCGTTGCGCTTTCAGAACCCACGGTTCTGAATAATCTCCTACACGGAGGGGACCCGGCGGCTTCCCCTCCGACCCACCCCTTGTCCGATTCCCCTTACCCGGAGAACAACACAACCCGCCACAAGGACGAGTCGTGTTGTCTTGGAGCGGGTAAGGGGAATCGGACCCCTGTCTCCACCATGGCAAGGTGGCGTACTACCACTGTACGATACCCGCAAGAGTTTCTGTACGGAGTAAGTTTAGATATTCCGGGAATAATTGCAACCAAGCCCAGTGCCTTCGCGAGGAATCTCACGCGCTCGCTATTGCTCGCTTTTCGGAACCCTCGGTTCCGAATGATCTCCGACACGAGGAACCAGCCGCGGTTCCCCGGCTTCCTCCACTCGTTCGATTCCTCGCGAACGAAAAAGCCCTTGAATGTTCTCAGCGGAAAACATTCAAAAATGTTCCTGTGCCCTCGCGAGGAATCGAACCTCGATTGCAAGATCCGCAATCTTGCGTCCTATCCGTTGAACGACGAGGGCGTCGCGCGGCTCAATCTTCTCAGAACCGGAGGAATTTTTCAAGCGTGTCTATGAGCGATTCTTCCCACGGTGTTTCGTGGACAACCAGCGCAAGGTGCTCGCGAATTTGGGCGAGACGTTCCTGCGGAACGCGGACGTGTATCGGCGGCCGAAATTTGCGGCGCAGGATGAACGCGATGACTGGCCAATGGAGATGTTCATCCGGCTCAACGCTGAATGAGTGGAAGTCGGCCATAGGGTACTGCGTTTTCCCATCGATGAGGAGCCCTTTCTCCGTCAGGTGGAACGGAATCATCCGCGGCTCTTTCGCGGACCAGATAAGGATGAGGATCTCACCGATCGTGACGATTACGGCGAACAGGAAATTCCTTTGCCACACGGCCGCGCCGAGTATGAGCACCGCGATGATGATGGTCCACCAATACCACCCCACTCCTTTCTCGCGGATCTCGAACTCCGGCGCTTCCCAGCTGATATCAAGTGGTTGCATGGTAGGTTCAGTATATCAGAGCGGATAGCGTTATGCCCGAGCAACGACGACGCCGATGACGCGTTTCGGGTTGGCGCTCCGAAGCGTCCGGACCGCTTCGGCAAGAGTTGCTCCAGACGTGCGGACATCGTCCACGACAATGACCGTGCGTCCGCCGACCGTTCCGGCGTCGGTGAGCACGAACGCGCCGCTCACGTTGTCTTTTCGTTCGCGATGGTCCCGTATCTCGCTTTGCGGTTTGGTATTCCGTGTACGCCGGAGAATATGCGGCGCGACCGCGATGCTGAGTTCCGCTCCGGCGATCTTCGCGATATGTTCCACTTGATTGAAACCGCGTTCGCGTTCCCGTTCACGAGAAAGGGGAATCGGGATGAGAAGGGCGTCAGAAAATGAGGCGCCGACCTCGCGCAGATATCCGGCGAGCATTCTGGCGAGCGGCTCAGCGGCATTTCGGGCCGCCTTGAACTTGAGTATGAGGATGAGCTCCCGCACGGCATCCTCCCGGTATTCCGTTGCGGCGCCGAAGAGAAAGCCGCGCGGATGACAACGCAGGATGCCGTCCGGAAGGCGAGCAAGGCATAGTGAACAGAAGAACGTGTGATTCCTCGGTATCGCCGATTCGCAGGCGCGACATATGAACATACCCCGCGGAAGATATGCTTTGCATGCCACGCATGAGGAGGGGAAAAGGATATCAAGGATGTTGGAGATGATATCGCGAACTGCCATGGGATGGACCTATGGTATACCATGAAGCGAGAATTCGTGAAGGCTCCGGGATGGTTTGATGAACCGTTGGTATCGGCCCATACGCCATGCTGAGCCATGATTGATTCACTAACCTGAATTTCTACTACCTGGTATACTGAAATCACGCATGATTACGAATCCATTCGGTTTTTTGCGGCAAACCATTGCGCCGCGGTATTTGGGCGTTGATATCGGCACGACCTCCGTGAAAATCGTTGAAGTTGAGCAAGGAGACCAGTTGCCGCGTATCACGAACTATGCGCTCCTGGAAAGCCAGGCGTCTCTGACGCGCGCGAACACGGTATTTCAGACCAGCACGCTGAAGCTCTTTGAAGATGAGATCGCGGAATTCTTGCGTGTCGCGGTGAACAAGATGCAGCCGGGGACGACCGAAGCCATCGCGTCCATGGCCGGATTTTCGGCGTTCACGACCGTATTGAATCTTCCCGAAATGACCGACGCCGAACTCAAGAAATCCATGGCGTTCCAGGTTCGGCAGTATATCCCGCTCCCGGTATCCGAAGTTGCGATAGACTGGGTAAAGGTTGGCACCTACACCGACGACCAAGGATTCAAGTATGACCAGATATTCCTCATTTCCGTACCGCAGGAACAGATCCGCAAGTTCCAGGGGATATTCAAGGCGGCCGGGCTGAGCCTTCGCGCGCTGGAAGTCGAGGGATTGTCGCTCGCGCGGAGCATCGTGGGAACCGATCCGACACCGACCATCATTGTCGATATCGGCAGTCGTTCGACAGCCATTGCGGTCATTGAGGACGGGCGATTCAAGTTCTCGGCGCAGAGCGACTTCGCCGGCGCATCACTCACCACGGCGCTTTCGGAATCCCTCAATATCAATCCGCTCCGCGCAGAAGAGATGAAGCGCGAGCGCGGAATCGTCGGGACCGGA
Organism: Candidatus Parcubacteria bacterium; assembly: GCA_041169145.1. Classification (GTDB taxonomy): domain Bacteria; phylum Patescibacteriota; class Minisyncoccia; order UBA6257; family 2-01-FULL-56-20; genus DATJQA01. The sequence continues at coordinate 3,251 of JBEEJO010000020.1, forward strand.
CCGAACTACGAGCTGTCCACAATCATGTTGCCGTTCCTGGATGCTATAATGAACGAGGTGAAGCGGGTGCAGTTCAACTACACTGCCCAGTTTCCCGCAGCAAGGCCGATAGAGCGTATTGTCCTTTCGGGCGGCGGAGCGAATCTGCTCGGGATAGAGAAATATTGGAGCGAGCAGTTCGGGCTTCCGGTTGTGAAGGCAAGTCCGTTCGCGCGGTTCGAGTATCCGCAAAACGTTGAGCCGCTCGTGGGCGAGCTGAATCCCATGATGAGCGTCGCGCTCGGGCTCGCGCTTCGCGAGTTCACGTGACGAACCCCGAACATTCAGGTTGGAGATCGTTCCTCTAAACGGACGGCAGACGCTTTATGACGGCGACGCTATTATTGCAATGATGTCTACGGTCAGATAACATGCCACTCCCCCAAAAAGTCATTGAGCAGCTCGGGCGGGCGCCCGCGCTTACGCCGGGGTGGTCCAGCCGGATCCTTATGGTATCGAGCACGATCTTTTTCCTCGTGCTGGGCGTCTATGTCGGCATCGCGTTCGGAATGACGCCGTATGTGGAAGGCGAGATCAATTCCTTGAAGCGCGCGAGCGAGACGGCAACAAATGCGGTCTCGGACGACGATCGGGTCAAGATCCAGGTTTTCCATTCCCAGATCGCGAATATCAAAACTTTGCTTGAAAAACACGCGACGCTTTTGCGGCTTCTCGAATGGCTGGAGCGGAATACGCAGGAGAATGTTGCGTATAATCGTTTGGAGATCAGGCTTTCGGACCGCAAGGCGGTGTTCGGCGGTGCGGCGAAGACCGTCAAGGATTTCGTCGACCAAACACATCGATATGAACAGGATCCCGACGTGAAATCGTTTGAAGTGCGGAGCATCAGCGCAAGCGAGAAGAACGGATGGCTTTTTGATGCAACGCTCACGTTCGATCCGGATTTCTTCAAGCAATCCGCCGTCATGAACGACACTCCACCGCCATCCGCCGAAGTCCCGGCGGATACCGGCGAGGCGCCGGCAGCGCCCGCACCATGAAGCAGTCCACCAAACGTCTTGCGAGCGCGTTCTTCGGCGTCCTCCTCTTCGCCGGAGCGTTTTGGGTCTATCTCCAATTCATTCGTCCGGCCTATGAGAACCTGATTCGTCTGAAAGGGGAGTTGGTAAGCCGGCAGGAGCTTGCCGCGGAGGAACAGTCGGTCGTTGACCGGGTGAAAGAACTCATAGCAACCTATGATTCAAGCGCCGAGGCGCAGGAGGTTCTTGCCGCCGCGTTTCCGCTCGAACCGAATATCGCGGATGCTATGGAGCAGTTGAATGGCCTTCTCTTGACGAGCGCGCTCGCGCCGCAGTCATTCTCCATCAGTCTTGCGGGCGCGGATCAGAAGATATCGGCGTCACTCACGGCGAAACGCAGCGCTTCGTCAACGCTTTCAATCGCGTCCATTGGGACGGTGTCGTTTAAGATCCGAACGGTAGGGACCTATGAGGACGTTAAACGGTTCCTGCACGACCTGGAAACCAATAGGCGCATCATGGATGTGACGAACGCATCGTTGCGTCCCGCACAGCAGGCGAGCCAAGATCTATATGTTCTCGAGTTCACGGTCGCCGCGTATTACCAAAAAGAAGAGCAATAACCGCCATGGCCATCATTGTTGAAGAAGAACAATCGCGAGGCGTATCCAGCGGGGTGGTGAGTATCCTCGTATGGCTCCTCATCCTCGGCATTATCGCCGTGGCGGTGTATTACGTGTTTTTTGCCGAACCGGAGCTTATTACCATATCATCGCCCGAAGGGTTTGCGGCGACCGAACTTACTGCGAATGCGGACATTGACCCGCAAACCGTGCTTGGCGATCCGCAGTTCACGAATCTGCACGATTACGTCACGCCCATACCGCCCGGTTCTTTCGGCAGATCGAATCCATTCCTGGGGTTTGAGCCGATCGTCGTTCCGAAAGCATCCACTCCAAGCCCGAAGACCCGCTAGGCATTTTGAGCTTTGATGAGCGGTCGGAGCCGGAGCGATGCGGCTGTTGTGCCGTGGTACAATAAGAGGCGATAGGATTTGTATCTATGACAAGCGACCAACTTCTCCAGGAACTCCGTTCGCGTAATCTGCTCGATGACGATGCGGTTACAAAACTCAAGCGCGAGGTCATTGTTTCCGGGCGATCGGTGGAAGACGTCATCGACGAGCGCCGCATTCTGGCGAGCGAGCAGATCGCGCAGGTTAAGAGCCAGATATTCAATATTCCGTACCAGGAAGTCGACATCGGAGCGTATAACGACGAACTGCTCAAGCTGATCCCCGAAGAGACCGTTCGAACATACGGCCTTGCGCTTCTCGCAAAACAGGATGGCTTGCTTGTCGCCGGCATGCTCCATCCGGATGATGTGAAAGCTCAAGAGGTGCTGAAGTTCATTGCTCGCCGAGAGCGCTTGAACCTCGGCGTCTACATCATCTCGCGCGGTGATTGGCAGAAGATCCTGAGGAAGTATTCCCCCTATAAGACAAGCATTGAGGCCGTCGTAAGCTCCATGAATTTGAAGGCCGGAGCCGGCCGGAACCTCGTAAGTTTGGAAGCGGGGGCGACCGGAGCGGAAGAGGCGCCCATCATCAAGATCGTTGCCGACACGTTCAAGGAGGCCGTGCAATCCCGAGCGTCCGACATCCACATCGAGCCGCAATTGAACTACTTGCGCATCAGGTTCCGCGTTGACGGCGATCTTAAGGAGATGGCGTCGCTTCCCGCGGAGCTCATTCAGCCCGTCACGTCGCGCGTGAAGGTCATCGCGAACCTGAAGATAGATGAAAATCGCATTCCGCAGGACGGCAGGTTCCGTTCGAAGATACTTGATCGCGAGATAGACTTCCGCATCGCGACATTCCCTACGCCGCTGGGCGAGAAGGTCGCCATCCGTATCCTTGACCCATCAACGGGATTGAAGGGGTTCGATCAGCTCGGCCTTGTTGGGGAAAACCTGGAAAAGGTGAAGCGAGGGCTGGAAAAACCCTATGGCATGATCCTCGTCACCGGACCGACGGGTTCCGGGAAATCGACGACGCTCTATGCGCTGCTCCAAACCCTGAACGACGAATCAGTGAACATCGTGAGCTTGGAGGATCCGGTGGAATATTTCTTGTCCGGTACGAACCAATCGCAAGTGCGTCCGGAGATCGGCTATGATTTTGCATCCGGGCTTCGCCAGATCCTCCGGCAAGACCCCGACGTCATCATGGTCGGCGAGGTGCGCGACAATGAAACGGCGGCGCTTGCCGTGCAGGCGGCCCTGACCGGGCACATCGTCCTTTCTACGCTCCACACGAACAATGCCGCTGGCGTCATTCCGCGGCTTTTGGATATGAAAGTGGACCTTTTCCTTATGCCGGTATCGTTGAACGTCATCGTCGGCCAGCGGCTTGTCGGAGTTCTGTGCGCTTCCTGCAAGACCGCCGAAGAAGCTTCGGAACCTCTCCAGAAGGTTATTGAAAAAGATCTTGCCGGGCTATCCGGAACGGTTCTGGAGGGCCTTGCGCCGCCGTACAAGATATATCACGCGCCCGGCTGCAGCGAATGTCGCGGGAAAGGCATTACGGGCCGTATCGCGGTCTTTGAGGTTTTAGAAATGACCCCGGGACTTCAGCAGGTCATCAATGACGGTCCGACGTTGCAAAGAATAAACAAGGAAGCGCAGGCACAGCACATGATGAGGATGCGGCAGGACGGCGTGTTAAAAGCGCTTCGGGGGCAAGTGTCGCTGGAAGACGTGATACGCACGACGGAGGAGTCCGCCAGCGAGTGAAAGCGGTAGCGCATTGAGAGGAGGAATGTTTGATAACGGCCTTTTTGGGTTTTGCGGGGTCGGGTTCCCGCCATGGAATCCGACGGGTCGTCGGGGAAAGCGGTGGCCGGATGGCCGATCCGAATATTTGCCGGCGAGTATGGTACAATAGGTTTCGTATGGATTACCTCCAAAAACTGAACGAGCTTTTAATGACCGCGGCGAAGCAGAGCGCCTCGGACCTGCATATTGCGGTCGGCCGCCGGCCAACGCTCCGCATCGACGGGGTACTTGTGCCCATCCAAAAGGAACCGCTTCTTACGCCGGAAGCCACGGAGGGCCTTGTAATGGCGCTCCTCACCGATGATCAGAAAGAGAAGCTTGCGCGCGACAAGCAGGTTGACTTCGCGTACAGCTATGAGGACAAGGCCAGGTTCCGCGTGAATGTGTATCGCCAGCGCGGATATCTCGCGGCGGCGCTCCGGCTCATTCCGAATCGCGTGAAGACCGTTGACGAGCTCGGGCTTCCGCCCATCCTGCACGATTTCACGAAGCTTTCGCAGGGATTCGTGCTTGTCGTGGGGCCGGCGGGACATGGAAAATCAACGACCATCGCCGGGATGATCGACGAGATCAACCACACCCGCGCGGACCACATCATCACTATTGAGGATCCTATCGAATATCTCTTTACGCAGGACCGCTCCATTATTTCTCAGCGCGAAGTTGGCGCGGATGTCGCCACGTTCCACGCCGGACTGCGGACCGTGCTCCGGCAGGACCCGGACGTGCTGATGATCGGCGAGATGCGCGACTCGGTTTCTATCGCGACCGCGATGACCGCTTCGGAAACCGGCCACCTGGTCTTTTCCACGCTTCACACGAACTCGGCGTCGCAGACCATCGACCGCATCATCGATTCGTTCCCCGCGGAACAACAGGGCCAGGTCACGTCCCAACTTGCGGCGACGCTCATCGCGATCCTTTCCATCCGGCTTATGCCTCGGCTTGCCGGGGGCCGCATTCCGGCGATGGAGATCATGATCGTGAATCCCGCAATCCGGAATCTCATCCGTGAGCGGAAGGTCTACCAGATCGATCTGGTCATCGAGACATCGCTCCAGGAGGGGATGATGACGCTGAATCGTTCGCTGGCCGGTCTCGTGAAGAACAAGGAAATATCGCTGGAGAATGCCGAGCTCTATTCGCTGAACCCGGCGGAATTGCAGATCCTGCTTGAGCGGATGTAGAGCGATATTGTCCAATTGCGAACGCGCATGAACATCGAATCAATGACGGTACACATGACCCAGTAGATCGTTCGTTCTTGTGTTCTCCAGTCTGTACATCCGAGATCGCTTATGAAGTATCGCTATCAGGCAAAAACAAAAGAAGGAGAAGATCAGGTCGGTTTTGTGGAGGCCGGCACGCAGGACGCGGCGGTCAGTATCCTCACGGGCCACGAGTTGTTCGTTCTGAAGATCGAGTCGGCGGATAAGTCGCACTGGTACGACCGGCTGGGAAGCTACTTCGGCGGCGTGAAACGCGAGGACATGGTCATTTTCTCTCGCCAGCTTTCCACGCTCCTTGACGCCCGGCTTTCGCTTAACAAGGCGCTCAAGACACTTGAAGCGCAAACCGAGAATACGGCGCTCCGCGAAGCGGTTTTTGAGATATCGCAGGATATCGATGCCGGCCTTTCATTTTCACAGGCGCTGGAGCGGCAGGGCGACATATTCTCCGGATTCTTCATCAGTATGGTGCGTTCAGCCGAAGTAACGGGCAATTTGGACAAAGTGGCCGGCTTTCTTGCCGATTACATCGAACGCGAAGCGGTCATCGCCACGAAAGCCCGTTCGGCGCTCATCTATCCGGCCGTGGTCATCGCGCTGTTCGGGATCGTCGGCGCACTGCTTGTGACCGTGGTCTTTCCTCAGTTGGAGCCCGTATTTCGCGAGTCCGGCGTGAAAGTTCCCGCGCTTACGCAAGTATTGCTTTCGAGCGGCACGTTCTTCCGTGACTGGTGGCCCGTCATTCTCATTGCGCTCGCGGTGCTGAGCGGTATTTTTCTGGACTACGCCCGCACCTCGGAAGGACAGGCGCTTGTTGATGAAGCGAAGATCCGCCTCCCGATCGTCAGGAAGATTTATCTTCCGCTCACCATTACGCGGTTCTCCAACGCGTCCAATATGCTCATTCGGGGTGGCGTTCCCGTTGCCCAGGCGATGGAGATCGTCGGCGATACCGTAGACAACACGCTCTATCGCGATATTTTGCATGATATATCCCAGGATATCCGCGAAGGCCTTCCGCTGTCTTCCGCGATCGCCAAGCATCCGGACCATTTCCCGGCGCTGGTGTCGCAGATGATCGCGGTGGGAGAAACGACGGGCCAATTGGACCAGATCATGTCCCGCATATCCACGTTCTATAACCGGGAAGCCGACACGGTCATCAACAACCTGGTCGATCTTATCCAGCCAGCGGTCATGGTCGTTATCGGTATCATGATCGCCTTCCTTTTCGCGGCGGTCCTTGTTCCGCTCTATAAACTGACCGGCGCTATGGGAAACGGTGGATAACTCGTCACGCTCCGGGACCCGATATGCTATAATGAACCCATCAATCAAAAGGTCGGAACGCCACGCATCGCGTGGCAGAAAAACGTGTACATGAATATCTCTATGCATCGTAAAGGCTTTACTCTGATTGAGATGCTTATCGTGATCGCAATCATCGGTATTTTGGCGTCCATCGTACTGGTTGGTATCGGACCGGTCCAGCGGACGGCACGCGACGCGAGACGGGCGTCCGACCTCCGCCAGACGCAGAACGCGCTCGAGCTCTACTTCTCAAAGAATGGGACGTATCCGGCTGCGGGCACCTGGGCGGCGCTTACAACGGCGCTCACGACCGGAGCTACGGCTGTCGTTCGGCAGGTTCCGCAAGATCCCCGAGCGGGTTCCGGCGCAACGTATCTGTATGGTCCGGATGCGACGGGGAACGGATATGTTCTTGGAGCAACTTTTGAGGACACCAACAACCCCCTCTTGTCCGATCCGGCAGAGCCGGAAGGAACGATCAATGGCGTGGATTGTGTGGACCCGAATTATTGCATCCTCTTCTAGTCGCGGATGAATTTCGTTCTTTTCGCCTTCGGCGCAGCGGTGGGCAGCTTTATGAACGTGCTCGCACTGCGTTACGATCCCGATCGTTTTCTTTTTGAACGGCGGGTCCTGGGCGGAAGGTCGAGATGTCCGAAGTGCGGAAAGACGCTCCGATGGTTCGAGCTCGTTCCGATCCTCAGTTTCATTCTCCAGGGCGGCCGGTGCCGCACCTGCAAGAAGCCGATCAGCCCGCAGTACCTCGTTGGAGAGGTCGTCTGCGGGCTGATCTTTGTTTTGGTCGCCGCGCGACCCGCCGGCGGCGCGTTCTTTCCGTGGTACGACGCGGAGGTCATTCCTACATTATTTTTTATCGCGGTGTTCGCCGTTCTTTTTCTTATCACGTCCATTGATCTGCGTACCATGATCATCCCCGACGAGTTGAATATCGCGCTCGGCGTTCTCGGATTCTTCATCGGCGGGATGTCCGGACAGCTTATCGCGCATATCGGGGCGGGGATTGCCGCCGCCGCGGCGTTCTTGCTTCTCGTGCTCGGGACGCGCGGAAAGGGCATGGGCGTCGGGGATGTGAAGCTTGTTGCCGCGCTCGGTTTGATCTTCGGCTGGCCGGCGACCCTTATCGTTCTTGCGGGCGGGTTCATTATCGGTGCGTTCTACGGCATCCTGGCGTTGCTCGCACGGACGAAGACGCTTGCGTCGGCCGTTCCGTTCGCGCCGTTCTTGGCCGTATCGTCTTTCGCGGTTTTTCTCTGGGGCGATATCTTGGAGCAAGCAATATTCTTCACCATGGCGCGCGTGTTGCAGGGATTCTGAGCTATTCGGCGGATACGGTCCGCATTTTGTCTCGCAGTTGCGGTGTCGGAGTGGTACAATACGCATATATGCACCCCGAACGGCGAAGGGGATTTTCCCTTGTGGAACTTATCGTTGTGGTTGCCGTCACGGCAATCCTCGCGGGGGTCTTGGTTTCGTTCAATAGCCAGAGTCGTTCGCAAATGGCCCTTTCCGTGGAACGGGCGAAGATATCCCAGGTCATCGGCCGGGCTCGTTCGCTTTCTATCTCTACATATGTGCAGAACCCGACCGAATGCGGTTTCGGGGTTATGTTCGACTTCGGCCCGTCACGCACGTATAACCTTATCCAGTTCAACAATACGATCTGTTCCGACCTCGCCGGAGGGACCATAACGGTGCGCGAATCCTTCAGGCTTGATCCGGCAGTGGAATTCGGTACCGGGGCGAATCGGATCGGAATGTTGGTATTCGTTCCCCCCGACCCGACGTTGCTTATGCAGGATTCTGCCGGAACTCCGGTTTCGGGTATCGGGAAAGTGTATCTTGCCGAACGCGGCGGGGCGAATCCCGGCGCGCTTGATGTTGGCTTTGCCGGTCAAGTGAGTTTTTGAAACATGAGATCCAAATCATGATGCATTACGACGTACGAGAGATACAACACGACAGTGTTCCTGCGCGGATAGGAACACGGCGCGCAGCGCACTTCCCCCGCACCTTGCGAAACCTGCTCCGCGACCGTAAGGGCCAGTCTCTCGTAGAACTGATGGTCGCGATGTCCGTGCTTACGACGGGATTCCTCGGCACGCTTGCGCTTCTGTCGCGTTCGCTCGCGCTGAATCGAACCGTGACGGATCGGAACGTCGCGATCTATCTTGCCGCCGAGTCCGTTGAAGTCGTGAAAAATCTTGTTGACGCGAACATTTATGGGGGTTTCGCGTGGAATTGCGGCGCCGATTCCGATACCTATGTGGTGAGCTATAATAGCGTTCCGTCCGGCGCAGGTTGTCCGGGAACTGCGCTGGCTGTCGCGGATGCAAACAACCGGAAAGTCTATTTTGATCCGGGCACGAATCTTTATGTGAATGGGGGCGCGGGGAGTGCCATGCTTACGCCATACGAGCGCGTTGTGACCATCCAGCGTTCGGGGACGGCGCCTAATGAAGATCGGCTTACGGTGACCGCAACAGTGACATGGATTGACGTTGCCGGAAACGAACAGGTCGCGATCCAGGATCAATTTTTGAATTGGAGGCCATGATCATCAAGCGCGGAACCGATGGTGCAACATACCGGATGAAAAAAATCGCGGGAGAACGCGAAGGGTTCACGATCGTCGAGACCATCATTTCCCTCGCGGTTTTCTCGGTGCTTGTATCTGTTGCGATGGGTGGCCTCGCAACGGCGATGCGCACTCAGCGTCAGACAACCGCGCTTATCATGGTGAATTCCAACATCCCGTTCGCGCTGGAACAGATGGCGCGTGAAATGCGGACGGGGATCGATTTTTATT
>JBEEJO010000021.1:0-12117 GCA_041169145.1 Candidatus Parcubacteria bacterium
CCCGTTCAATCCTCCCTAAAATCAATGTGGTCCTTCGATTTACTCAGGACAAATGTAAAAACCGCATGAAGCGGTTTTTACATTTGAGCCGTTGGGGAGGATTGAACTCCCGACCTACTCCTTACCATGGAGTCGCTCTACCACTGAGCTACAACGGCAACGCTGCTACTCTACCGTTCGTTGGGGTATTTTTCAAGCTTGACCGATAACCTGAATCCAATTTGTTCTGCCTGAAGTCGTAATATTTTCGTACTTGATACTCATCCCTGCGGTTCGTAACTGTTCTTTCACTTCATCCAGCGTGAAGTAACTGAAGAATCGCGAATATTCGTAGCCATAGTCGTTTTCGGTCACGATCTCTTCTTCGGGTTTTCCGGGACGTCGTTCTTTGACCGCGACATAAAGACACCCTCCCGATTTCAGTTTTTCTTTCAATCCTCCTAAAACCCCTGCAACTTCTTTTTTAGGGATGTGGAGCAGCACTGCCTGAGCAAGAATACCATCAAACGTCCGGTTCAACTTGCTCATATCGCGGATGTCCACAACAAGAAATTCTCCTACCGGAACCCGCTTCGCGGCAAGTTTTACCATTTCTTCAGAGAAATCGATCCCAACGACCGTGAGGCCTTTCTGAACTATGTATTCCGACTTCACTCCAGAGCCACAGCCAACATCCAACACCCCACTGCCGGACGGCAGAAGCGATATGAATTTGTCAGTACCTTCGATCCACCATGTGTCGCTTTCATGGTCATTGCCCCAATCAGCAGCTATCTTATTATAAACTGCCCTTAAGTCATCCATGGATCTGGGCATGTTCAGTTTCTATTCTTGATGTATTTATCCATCCTCCACCTCCTCCCCTTGCCCCTATTGAGATTCTTATAAAACGGAGTCAGCGCATGACAGTTTGGGCATAGGAGACGCAGATTCGGCTCCGAATTGTTCTCAGCATTCCCATCTATGTGGTCTATCTCCAAAGGGATAACCCCTGTCACCGGATGCCTCTCGCTCCATCCACATTCAAAACATCGATTTCCAAACTTTTCCCCAAGATATTTTTTAAGATGTTTTGAGATATTTCTAGCCGTTACACCGACATTACCATCCACTTTTCCTTCTTTCCATCTTTGTACCCAATCCCGATGCTGATAGCGAAATTGGCATACGTTAGAACAAAACTTGATCTGATGACGTTGTCTAAGAATTGCTCTACAATTCATGCATTTCATCATGCAACCAGTATACCATAGCTAACCCTTGCTTTGGTATTACTATATAAACCTGAGCCGGAGAGAGGACTCGAACCTCCAATCTTTCGCTTACAAAGCGATTGCTCTACCATTGAGCTACTCCGGCATTTGGTATCACCATACCGAAATCTGCCGTATCTGTAAACTGTTTGCGCCGCGGGAAATCCGCTAGAATGGATGCGAAACATGAGCAAATTTGTTCACTTACATACGCATTCCCACTATTCGCTCCTCGACGGGCTGGGTAAAATTGACGAACTTATCGCCCGGGCAAAAGAGCTCAATATGGACGCTTTGGCGCTTACGGACCATGGCGTGCTCTATGGCGCCATTGAGTTCTACAAGAAAGCGAGGAAGGCGGGCGTGAAACCCATCCTTGGCGTCGAGACGTATGTTGCGCCGCGCGACCGGTTCAGCAAAGACGCGTCGGAAAAATATTTCCATTTGGTGCTCTTGGCCGAGAACGAAACGGGGTGGAAAAATCTCATCACGCTCGTCACCAAGGCCCATCTCGAGGGCTTCTATTACAAGCCGCGCGTGGACAAAGACCTTCTCCGCGAACACCATGATGGGCTCATCGCGCTTTCCGCATGTCTTGGCGGCGAAGTGAACCGTGCACTCTCTGCCGGACATCACGATGAAGCGAAGCGGCTCGCGGAAGAATACCAGGATATATTCGGTAAAGGAAATTTCTTTTTGGAGATCCAGGACCATCCGCATATCGCGGATGTCGTAAAGCACCGACCGCTCGTCCTCGCGCTTGCCAAAGAGACGGGCATTCCGCTCATCGCAACGCAGGACATCCACTACGCACGCCCCGAAGACCGCGACGTGCACGACGTATTACTTGCCGTGCAGACCGGAAGCCATCTTTCGGACGATGACCGGCTTTCCATGAAAGAGGATGATTTTTCCCTGACCTCATCCGATGATATGGAGAGTAAATTCGCGGATGTGCCCGAGGCCGTGACGAATGCCGTGAAGATCGCCGACCGGTGCAACGTGACGATAGAGCTCGGCAAGGTGAAACTCCCCCACTTCCCGAAACCAGACGGCAAGACCGCAACGGTATATCTCCGCGAGCTCATCGATGAGCGTATCGGAGACCGTTTTCCCGCCGGGAAGCGCACTCCCGCGGTTGATACGCGCCTGGAACATGAGCTTTCCATCATCCAGAAGACCGGTTTCGCCGATTACTTCCTCATCGTGCAGGATATGGTGAACTGGGCGAAAGACCATGGCATCGCCGTCGGGCCGGGCAGAGGTTCCGCCGCCGGGAGCTTGGTCTCGTATATTCTCCGCATCACGGACATCAACCCCTTGGACTATGACCTGCTCTTTGAACGCTTCCTGAACCCGGAGCGGAATGAGATGCCTGATATCGACCTGGATTTCGCCGACACGCGGCGCGATGAAGTGCTCGCGTATGCGCGCGAAAAATACGGCACAGACCATGTGGCGCAGATCATCACGTTCGGGACGATGGCCTCGCGCGCCGCGATACGCGATGCGGGACGCGCGATGGGTTTCTCGTATGGTTTCTGCGACCAGATCGCGAAGCTCGTACCGTTCAACGCCGACCTGCCCGAGGCGGTGAAAACCATCCCGGAACTCGGCGAGTTGTATGAAGCAAATCCGGATGCGAAACGGCTCATTGATACCGCCGCGCGCCTTGACGGCGTTGCGCGCCACGCGTCCGTGCATGCCTGCGGCACCGTTATTACCGAGCGGCCGCTCACCGAATATCTTCCGCTCCAGTTCGCGCCGCAGGGTAAGGACATCATCATTACGCAGTTCGAAATGCACGCCGTTGAAGACCTGGGACTCCTGAAGATAGATCTGTTGGGCCTGAAGAACCTGACCATCATTGAGGATACCGTGCGGCTCATCCGCGAACTCCATGGCGAAGATCTGGACATCCATCATATTCCGCTCGACGATGCGAAGACCTTTGAGCTTCTGCGCGCCGGGAACACGACCGGCGTTTTCCAATTCGAGTCATCGGGAATGCGGCGATACATGAAAGAGATCAGGCCGTCGATGCTCGAAGACCTCATCGCGCTCGTTGCGCTTTTCCGTCCGGGACCGATGGAACTTATTCCTTCCTACATCAAACGCAAGCACGGCGAGGAGAAGGTCACCTATCTCCATCCGAAACTTCAGCCGATACTGGAAAACACCTACGGCATCGGCGTCTACCAGGAACAGATGATGCGTATCGCGACCGACCTTGCCGGATACACACTTCCCGAGGCGGACACGTTGCGCAAAGCCATCGGCAAAAAGATCAAAGAATTGCTCGATGAACAAAAAGAGAAGCTGACGAAAGGCATGATCGCGCGCGGCATCGAGCCGAAGATCGCGAAAGCGATCTGGGAACTCTTCCCGCCGTTCGCGCGATATGGGTTCAATAAATCGCATGCGGCCTGCTATGCGATGATCGGTTACCGCACGGCATATCTCAAAGCACACTATCACGAAGAGTTCATGGCGGCGCTCCTCAATGCCGACTCCGGCGACGTGGAGCGCATCTCGTTCCTCATTACCGAGGCGAAACAGAACGGCGTGAACATCCTGCCGCCGGACATCAACGCGAGTTTTGCGACATTCACGCCGGAAGGCCCGCACATCCGATTCGGCCTCGGCGCCGTAAAAAATGTCGGCGATGCCATCACGCAAGCCATGATCGAAGAACGCATCCAGCGCGGACCGTTCAAGGATTTCGGCGACCTGCTGTCACGCGTCCAGCACAAAGACCTCAATAAAAAATCGCTGGAATCGCTCGCAAAAGCAGGCGTGTTCGACTCGCTTGGGATTGAGCGGAATCGCATTCTCGCGAATATGGACCTCGCGCTCCGTTTCGCCCAAGCGAATCGGAAAGGCGCCCAGAACACCGCATCGCTTTTCGGCTCTTCGCTTCCCGCGGCGGAATTGAAGCTTCCGCCCGCTCCTCCGGCGTCCGCCGCCGAGAAACTTCTCTGGGAGAAAGAACTCTTAGGGTTCTACCTTTCCGATCATCCTCTGAATGCGCACAAAGAACGCCTGGCGAAAGCCGGCGTGCGGTCCATTAGCGACGCCCTCGCGATGGCCGACGGACGCATCGTGCGCATCGCCGGGTGCGTATCACAAATAAAAAAGATCGTCGCGAAGGACGGAAGGCCGATGATATTCGCGACCGTGGAAGATTTTTCACCCCAACCGATGGAAGTCATCATCTTCAACAGCACATTGGAGAAAACGAACGATTGCTGGCAGGACAACGCAACCGTACTTATTGAAGGCAAGATATCGCACCGGAACGACGAGGTGAAACTCGTGTGCGACCGCGCGCGAAAACTGAGCTAGAAAGGATCCGGCATCTGCAACCTAGGAGCTGGCGCGTTTCTTGCGCCGGATGCTCGAGTGGTGCGTCTCCGGTTTGTATGGCTGCATGATCAGAACTTCAAGCCACCAGCCCCATTGGCCGACGGTCGCTTCGATTTCCGTGCGCAGAGCCTCTTGGTCGTATCCAAGCGCAACGATATTCGGGCGGTGGTTCCTCAACACGTCCCACGTACCAAGCTCCGCGTCTCCTTCCACGATCTGATCGACAAGCCCTTCGCGGTTCAACATCTCCATGCGATCGCCGATATGCTCCTCGGGCATCCCGCCCTTCAGCTCGTGCACGATGTGGTCGGGCGTGACGACCGCGACGAGCCAATCCCCCTCCACTCGCGCTTGACGCAAAAAATGCCGGTGTCCGTCGTGGAGCCGGTCGAACACGCCGAAGACCATGACTTTGCGCATATTACTTTTTCCGCATCAACGGAAAAATAACCGTCTCGCGGATGGGCTTATCCATCAGGACCGCAAAGAGGCGCTCCGAGATCCCGAACCCTGCGGCAGGAGGCATGCCGTATTCCATCGCCTGCAGGTAGTCCTCATCAAGCTGTTGGGCTTCTGTGTCGCCTGCCTTGCGCAGTTTCATCTGCTCTTCGAACCGCGCGCGCTGGTCAACGGGGTCGTTCAGCTCGGAAAATCCCTTGCCGAGTTCCGTCCCCGCGGCGACGATCTGCATGCGCTCCACGCGGCGCGGATCGGACGGCTTTCGTTTTGCAAGCGGTTCCACCTCAACGGGCGGGTCAACGAGAAAGCATGGCTCAAGCAACCGCGGGCGGACGGTTTTTTTGAAGATAAGGTCAATGAGGCGGCCCTTGCCGAAGCCCGGTTCCGGCTTCAAGCCAAGTTTCTGCGCCTTCGCGAAGAGTTGGTCATGGGTCGCCGCGAGCGGATTCAGATCCGCCGCTTGGGAAAACGCGTCCACGTAGTCAACACGGCCCCATTTCTTTCCCCAGTTGAGCTTCCGATTCTCGTAGGTCGTCGTGAGAGAGCCGGTCGTTGCCTTGATGACTTCCTTGTACAGCTTTTCCGTGAACTTCATCAGTTCTTCATAGTTGCTGTATGCCCAATAGAACTCCAGCTGGGTGTAGTCCTGAAGATGGTCCTTGTCTATCCCCTCGTTCCGAAAAATGCGTCCGATCTCGAACACTTTTTCGTATCCGGCGACGAGCATTTTTTTGAGCGGCAACTCCAGCGAGATGCGCAGATAGAAATCCGTGTCCAATGCATTGTGATGCGTGACGAACGGTTCAGCTTCCGCGCCGCCGGGAACCGATTCCAAGACCGGCATATCCACTTCCAAAAAACCTTCGCGCTTCATCGCTGTGCGGAACGAATTCCAGAACACGGCTTTCGTGCGGAACATGTCCGCCGTCACAGGATGCGCAAGGATGTCCAGATACCGTTCGCGCAGGCGCGTTTCAACATCCTCCAATCCGGCCCATTTGTCGGGAAGCGGCCGGATGGATTTCGCGAGCATCGAGAATTCTTTCGCTTCAACGCTCCGTTCACCGCTCTTTGTCTTTACGAGCTGGCCGCTCGCGGAAACGAAATCGCCGCGATCCGTCGTCCCTTTCACAAGCGCGAAATTCGCAAGGTTATCCTTCTTCAGGACCACCTGAAGCTTGCCGCCTTCATCCGCAACGTCTGCGAACAGCACATTGCCCATATCGCGGATGCCCACGACCCGACCGACAACGGCAACTTTCTTCTTTGCCTTTTCCAACTTCGCGAAATCCGCGAGCACATCGGCGATGCGATGCGTCCGCTTGGTCTGTATCGGATATGCGTCAACGCCCTCGCTCTTCAAGCGCGCGAGCTTCTTTTTCCGGTCTGCGATAAGATCGTCAATCATCGATGTTCATCATACTAGAAATCCTGATTTTTTACACCATACAACACAAAGTTCCGGCGGACCGCCTCCGCCACAGCGAGGCAAGCCGGAACCATTTTATATCCTTATTTTTTCCTCCCACGGCGGCGATGTATCACAAGCGAAAACTTTTACTTTCGGAAAAGCTATCGGAGCCCCGACGGGCTTGGTGTCCCGCTCGGGCGGGACCCGTCGGGGCGAGATGCAAGAACGCCCTGTCGCAGGAACAGGGCGATTCTGGTTCTCCGAAAGAGAAAGTTCGAGCTACTCTATCTTCGTCACCTGGTACGCCGCCTTGCCTGCCGGCGTCGTGACTTCCACGCTGTCCCCCACTTTTTTGCCGAGGAACGCCTTGCCGATGGGCGATTCGTTCGAGATCTTCCCTTCCTGCGGATTCGCTTCCGACGAACCAACGATGGCATAGATAGACTCATTGCCATCGCGTTTCACTGTGACGCGCGACCCGACACGCACCGTATCACCGCCAGCGAGTCCCTTGATCACGACCGCTTTCTTCGTGAAATCTTCCAATTCAAAGATGCGCGTCTCTACGCGGGTCTGCTCTTCGCGCGCCTGCGCATATTCGGCGTTCTCCGAGAGGTCGCCGTATTCTTTTGCGCGCTTCAACGCATCCGCGATCTCCAGGCGGGTCTTCGTTTTGAGCGTTTCCAATTCCGTTTTCAGTTCGGCCAAGCGCTCTTCGCTTACATAATATTTGTCACCCATTGTAGTGTTATAAGAAAAAAGCCCAACCCCACGGGTTGCACTTCCGATGACGATTCGGTATTGCTTTCAGTGTACCTGAAAGCCCGAAAAATTCAAGGGGCGTCGAAAAACCCTTATTTTACCTTTCGCAAACCATATGCATCTCTCCAGAACCACCAACGGATCTTTGCCACATCCAACAGTACCTGAACATATGCCGAGGCCTTCACTTTCGATTTTCCGTCATGCTTCCAGTGGACCGGGACCTCTTTTACACGATAGCCCATCGCCATGGCAAGCGCGAGGATCTCCGCATCAAAACTCCAGCCGGACAGCTTGGAGAACGAGAACACTTTTTCCGCGCATTCGGCCGTGAACGCCTTGAATCCGCACTGCGTATCCCATAAGCCCCACAGGAGAAGTGGCTGAATCCAGAACATATTGCCGAGCTTCCCCGGTATCTGCCGATACCACGGCTCGGGCGGATCCAGCTTACTCCCCTTCACCGCGCGGGAGCAGATAACCACCTGATATCCTTCACGGAACCACTGTTCCATCTGGTCAAAATGATCTATCGTCGTCGCATTGTCGGAATCCATAAAGAGGCGTATCTCGCCGGTCGCCGCAAGCATTCCCTGCCGCACCACGCCGCCCTTCCCCTTGTTCTCCACGTTGTCCAGAAGCTTCAGATTCTTCACCGCCGGCATCAGCTTCTTCACCACCTCAGCGGTATTATCTTTCGAGCCGTCGTTCACCACAATGACTTCGTATGCGTACTCCTTGCCCGCCATGCGCTTATCGATATCCAAAAGCGTCGCGGGGATGCGCTCCGCCTCATTATAGGCGGGAAGGATGATGGAGAGATGGGGTTTTTGGCTGATCACGGCTCTATTGTACCACGGTGAGAATGCGCGCTCCTTTATCGGTAATGACGATCGTGTGTTCGAAATGCGCGCCAAGCGAGCCGTCTTTTGTGACGAAACTGTCGTCTCTCAATTGTTTCAAGCGGTAATCACCAGCGGCGACCATCGGCTCAATGGCGATGGTCATTCCCGGAACGAGTGCTTCGCCCTCGCCCGGTTTTCCGAAATTGTATACGTGCGGGTCTTCGTGCAATTTCTTGCCGATGCCGTGACCGGTGAGCGAGCGGATGACGGAGAAGCCGTGACGCTCCACGTATGATTGCACCGCGTGGCCGATGTCGCCCAGCGTATGTCCCGCTTTCGCCGCAGCGATGCCCAATGCAAGCGCTTTTTCCGTGACCATAATGAGCTTTGCCGCTTCGTCCGATATTTTTCCGACGCCAACAGAGATCGCCGAATCGAGATAGAACGTCTCGTGGATCAGGCCAAGATCCAACTTCAGAAGATCGCCATCCTTCAAGACGTCGTTCGACGGCAGTCCATGCACGATGCCGCTATTGACCGACGCGCAGAGCGTTGCCGGATACGCCTTCCCCGCGCCATTGGGTTTGTAGCCGAGGAACGCGGGCTTGTCCCCTTCTTTCGTGATGAGGTCGTAGGCCAAATGGTCCAGCTCTATCGTCCGCACGCCCGGCTTCACGGCTGCGCGAAGCTTTCCCAGAACGATCGCAAGCCGCCTGCCGCCTTCGGCCATGAGTTTAAGTTCCTCGGAGGTCTTCGGGGTCATGGTGCGTATGCGTTCGCATTCCGTTTCGTCGCACGATCTATGAACGCGCGAATGCGGCGAAAAACCTCGTCGCGCGTGCCAAGTCCCGATATCTGCCGGAAGGTGTATCGGCTGCGATAGAACGCGAGCGCGGGGCGGATATTCTTTTCGTAATACCGCAAGCGGTTCTGCACGGCTGCGAGCGTGTCGTCCGAACGGCCGCGCTTCCGCGCCCGCGCATACATTTCCCGCGCCGGAACGCGGAGGTATATCACGACCGGATCTTGCCGTTTGCGCTTCCGAAGTTCGCGATCCAGGTATTTCGCCTCGCCGAGCATTTTCGGATGCCCCGCAAAGAGAATACCCCGAGAAACAGGCACGGCGCGCAGCGTGTCCGCGATGATGCGCCGAGCAAGCGCGGTCGGCGCGAGATTGCCGCGGCGGAGCTCGTCGCGCAGTTTATAGCGCGCGTGGATGCGGGGGTCGCGCTCCAGCTTGCGCAGCTCGAACCCCATATCGAAATCGTGGAGCCGATATCGTTTCACGATGCGTTGCGCCTGCGTGGACTTGCCCGCTGCCGGGTCGCCGAGAAGGATGATGTTCTGCGGCGCGCTGGTCATGTCTGATACGCTATCTCCAGCGCTTCCATAATGGTCTTCGTGACCTCGGGGATGGACGGCGAACCGTCAACGTCCAGAAAGACGGTGCATGTCCGAAGATAGTCCAGCATCGGCACGGTCGCTTCCTGATATTGCTTCAGGCGATAGTCGATCCGCTCGGGCGTATCATCCACGCGGTGCTCTATCGCCGCCCGAAGCATGAGCCGCTTGATGGACTCTTCGCGCGGAATGTCCAAAAATATCGTGACAAAACTTGTCCTGCCCTGTTTCTTCAGATAATCCATAATGAACTGCGCCTGGCCGAGACGGCGCGGAACGCCGTCGAAAATGATGCCGGCGTCTTTTGGATAGGCCGGTATCCGTTTGTGGAATATTTCGATGATCTGGTCGTCATTCAACAGCGTTCCGGCGTTGATGACGTCGCCTACCGTCCTGCCGTCCGCGAATTTCATATCTTTTTCCTCGCGGATCATCGCGCTCATCTCCCAATGAAAAAAGCCGAGCTTTTCGGCCAGAGCTTTTGCCTGCGTGCCTTTTCCCGACCCTTGCGGCCCGACCATGAAAACGACGTTATATTTCACACAGGCATTGTAGCGCGAAACCCGTGTATTGTGAAAATTCATTGACCCTCGGCTTGGCGTATGATTTACTGGCGTGAGAACCGAAAGGAAAATCCATGTATGAGCCGAAATTGATCGTTGTGCGCCACGGAAGCTATTTGAGCAGCGAGCGAAGTCTGTCCGAAGACAAGCGGCCGCTTTCCGAAGCGGGCAAGGAGGAGATGAAAGCGACCGCAAGCGCCATCAGGGCGCTCATGCGGGCCGGAGAGGCGCTCCGGATATTCTCCTCGCCGACCGTCCGCGGGATGCAATCCGCGGAGATCATCCGAGGCATCCTCCGGGGAGAGAAAGTCGTTGCACTTCCGCTCCTCGAGATCGGAAGCCGGTACATCATCGGGGACTACCCCAAGAGGATCGCGAAGTTCGCCACGAATCTCCCGCCGCACAGCATGACCATCGCGGTGACCCACATCACCCACGTGATGGACATCGTCGCCGCGCGCGGCAACCGGAAACCCAAGGAGGGCGAGGTCCCGTGCGGCTCAGGATTCATCCTGGCCGGAGGCACGTGCACTCCGCTCCGCTGAACCGGGCTTACCGCCCAACCATCCTACCCGAGCCGCCGCGGCATCCCACCGCGACGGCTTCGTGCTTTTTGATGGGATAGAAGTGCTATGTGAACACATAGCACTTCTATCGTGTTCGGTAGAGCGGGCTCAAGTGGGTATATTAGCCTACCGGATGGGTGGTATGTGTCGCGGAATATTGGTCTTTCTGATACGCCAAAGCTCCGGCGGCCCGCTGCCATAATAGGCCTCACAAGGTGAGGAGATTCGTTTTTGCGAACCAGAAGTGGAGATGAGTTGAAATGCAATGAGCGAGGCGCGGATTTTTTGACGCGCGAACGGAATGGTCGGAGTCCTCGACGGGAACTGTTCCGTTCGCTCAAAAAATTAAGCTGAGCGAATATGCATTTCGCTCAGCGCAACGGGTTCGCAAAAACGAAACTCAGAACCCCTCGTATTCGCGCACGGTCAATTGCGAGTTGATCTGCCGCATCGTTTCCAAACACACGGCGACCACGATAAGGAGCGCGGTGCCGGAAACGGTAAGCACCGAAACACCTGTGGCGGCTTCGATCAAGAACGGCAGGATAGCGATAAGCCCGAGGAAGGTCGCGCCGAAAAGCGTTACGCGGTTCACCACGTTCTTGAAATACTGCGATGTTCCTTCGCCGGGCCGGATGCCGGGGATGAATCCCCCGCTCCGCTGAAGATTCTTCGCCACTTCTTCCGCATTGAACGTGATGGCGGTGTAGAAATAGGTGAACGCGAACACGAGCAGGAAGTAGAACGTGCCGTAGTAGAGCCGGTTCGCCAAAAACCACGTGATCCATCCGTTCATCTTCACGCCGATATCAACGTTCACGAGCGAAACCATCTGCGCGATGAACTGCGGGAACAGCAAGACGGAAATGGCGAAAATAAGCGGTATCATGCCCGCCTGGTTCACCTTGAGCGGCAGGTATGAGGAGGCGCCTCCCCAGAGCTTATTGCCCCGAACGCGGCGGGCATACGCAATGGGGATCTTCCGTTCGCCTTCGTTCAGATACACCACACCGGCGATGATGGCGATGATGGCGATGAAAAATCCCACATAGACCGGCAATTGCGCCGGCGTGTACGCGGCGAACGCCGCGCTCGCGTCCGACGGCAAACGACTCACGATACCCGCCAAGATGATGAGGGAGATGCCGTTCCCGATCTTCTGTTCGCTAATGAGCTCGCCCAGCCACAACGCGACGAGCGAGCCTGCGGTGATAGCCATGACAGCCGCGGCGGCCGCGAGACCGGCCGGCTTATCTATCGCTCCCTGAGCCGCGAGAATGTTCAAAAAACCATACGCTTGCAGAAGCGCGAGCGGAACCGTGAGGATGCGCGCCCACTGATTGAACTTCGCCTGTCCGCGCGCGCCCTCTTCGTAGTACATTTCTTTGAACTTCGGGAAGATCATCGTGAGCAGCTGCATGATGATGGTGCCGGTGATATACGGCCCGACGCCAAGCATCGCCACGGAGAGATTGGATAATCCGCCGCCCG
>JBEEJO010000022.1:0-11243 GCA_041169145.1 Candidatus Parcubacteria bacterium
TCAAAGAAGCAGGTCATCATCGTGCTTACCGGCGTTTTGGTCGTCGGAGGGCTTTATTTCGGCATCACGTCGAATCTTCGGAAGGACACCGCGCCGCCCAAGGTGAAACTCACCATCTGGGGGCCGCTCAATGAACGTCCGGCGTTCGATCAGCTCATCGCGGCGTACCACCTGAAGCGTGACAATGTTGATGTGCTTTACGAGCCCCAGAACCCCGACACCTATTATGAGAAGCTTGTGAATGCCATCGCGGTAGGGACCGCTCCGGATGTCGTACTCCTGGACAATCGCTCTCTTCCGCTCCAGAAAGATAAACTGGCGCCGCTGTATTCCGGGTATATGTATCCGAATATGCGGGAGCCCATCCCGTTCGGCATGTCGGAGTTCAAGGGGGTTTTCCCGACCGTTGCCGAACAGGACTTCACCGATGCGACCGCGATATACGCCCTCCCGCTTTATATCGACACGCTTGCGCTGATCTACAACAAAGACTCGTTCGATCAGGCGGGACTCGCCCAGTTGCCGGTAACCTGGACCGATATACAGAATTACGTCCCGTATCTGCTCACCATGAACGAGAGCGGCCAGATCGTAAAAGCGGCGGCCGCCATCGGCGGAACGGATGAGAATATCAAGGACGGGATGGATCTACTCCAGCTGATTCTCATGCAGAACGGTTCGGACATGACCGATACCGCCCGCACGCGCGTGACGCTCGCGGGCGTGGAGGGCAAAGTGGGATTCAACTTCTATCTCCAATTCGCGAACGCCGCTTCGCCCGCATATACCTGGAATAATCTCCAGCCGTATTCGCTGGACAGTGTCGCATCGGGTCGCGTGGCGATGCTTTTCGGATACCGCGATGACCTTCTGGCTATCAAGAAAAAAAGCCCATTCGCTTCGCTTGGGGTCACGCCGATGCCGCAATTGGAGGGCGCGCAATACGCCGTAAATTATGCAAAGTACTGGGGGCTTGCAGTACCGAAAGGGACGACCTCGACGCAAGGGTGGGCGTGGGATTTCATCGTGAATACCGCGACCGACCCGGCCATCATGAAGAAATATGTCACTGCGACGGGACACCCGCCGGCGCTCCGCTCGGTCCTTGCCGAGGCGCAGAGCGATCCGGAGTACGGTGTTTTCGCGAAGCAGGCGCTTACCGCGCGGTCGTGGTACCAGCCTGATGCCTCGCGCGTGAACCGCATCTTTAACACTGCCGTTGATGCGGTGCTGAGCGGACGGACGAACTCTCCCGAAGCCCTGCAACAGGCCGAAGACCAAATCAATCAATTGCTCGCCAAAAAATTCAAACAACAATGAAGCGCCTTTCTCTTCGGTCGGGTTTCGTCCTCGGAACGCTCGTGATCGGCGTTGCGCTTGCGCTTCCCCTTATCGCGTCTGCGCAGAGCATCTGGCCGACGGGCTATTGGGGACCTGTCCTTACTACGTGCCATGGAAGTGCGTGTACGTTTTGCGATATGTTGGTAGCTTTTCGGAACCTGGCGTATGTCATGCTCTCCATCGGTATCTTCGGCGTTGCTCCCATCTTCTTCATATGGGGCGGTATTCGTATCATAACCGCGGGCGCCTCGCCCGCCGGCATCAGTGCGGGGAGGAGCATCCTTATCGGGACGGTCGTGGGTATCCTGATCGGTCTTGCCGCGTTCGTCATTGTCAATACCGTCGTGGACGTATTGAACAGCGTGAATTCCGGCGCCGGAACGAAGATCTGGAATAACGGTCAAATCGATTGTACGCCTGGCCAGATCCCGGGTCTCTAATGGGATATTCCGCGGAAAATACAAAGAGTACGCGGCGCGCGACGAGCTCTTCGCGCGTTGATGTGTTGTTGCTCGCCGCGGCGGCGGTGACGGCGATAGGCCTGGCGGCCGTAGCCGAGGTCGCGTACGCGCAGGATATTTCCGTGTATCTTGCCGCCGCCGAGCCGACCATCGGCGAGACGTTCACGAAATATTTCAACTTCGCCTTTATGCTGGGCGGGGTCTTCGCGTTCGGCGCCATTGTCTGGGGAGCGTTCAAGTATATTGTCGCGGGAGGAAATCCGTCTGGCCAGAGCGATGCCCGGGACCAGATCCTGCAAGCCATCATCGGGCTTTTTCTTTTGATCGGTGCCGGACTCATTTTACGGACGATCGGTATTGGGGTATACGATTCGTCGACGGGGACGCTCTCTTTTCCTATTGAATCGACTACGGTGCTCGTAGCCCCCAATCCTCCGGCTGAAGGTTCTCCGGGGGCCGAATGCACGAATCTGAAAGATATGGCGGCGAAGTACCGGGTTCCGTATCCAGCTGTGGTAGACCCGGACTTGTGGAAGCTCATCAATTGCATATCCGGCAAAGTGAGCGGAAATGCCGCCGTGAAAACCCTGGGTAGTATTTTTACGTACGACAGGGACCATGTTTCATGCAACTATACCCGCGGGAATACCATGTGCGATCCGAGTAATAAGTGCTCTCACGCCGCATTCTCCTGCCACTATGGCGGCCAGACGGGGGAGTTGGGGGCGCAGGCGGTCGACTTTGGGATGCAGCCGGGAACGTCAACGGTCACGGCAGCCGAAGAACAGGCGATCCGCGCCGCCGCGCAGGCGTGCAATCCGGGCGCGTTCGTCATCGTGGAACTGCCGGAGAAGAACCATATTCACGTAAGTCTCGCCAAGTGTGACAGCGATTGAACCATGGGACGAAGATATATCATCATCGGATTCGCGGCATTCGCAGTCATTCTCGTTGTTGCGGGGTTGGTACTCTCACGGACGGGCGGGAACGGCGGTAAAATTGTTACCGCGCCGAGCGCAAGCGACGAGAATATCAATGAATACCAAGATGCGGGCACCGAAGCCCTGGGCGCTCCGGAAGGGGATACGTTCATGATCAGCGTGCCCGGCGTTTCCGTGCGGGTGAAGAACTTCTACCGGTCCGCCGTTCGGGTCGTGGAAAATACCGAGGTCGTCATTGCGGAGACTTCGGACTACCGCGTTTCCTACATCCGGCCATTCACGCTTTTTACGATAACCGTATGGGGAGAGCGAGCCGCCCAAGCGCGTCAGGAAGCGGAGCGTGCGTTGCTCAAGGCATTGAACATCTCCGAGGCGAGTGCGTGCCGGTTGAACGTTGAGGTCTGGCTATCGCCGGCGACCGGCCTATCCGATGCGGGCAAGCCCCTCCCGCTCAGTTTTTGCAGGAAATAGAATATGCTAGAATGAACGCATCTTCTATGCATAAAGCGCGATTGGTCCTGGTATTGTTTGCGGGTTCCGTGGCAACGGCGTTCGGGGCGGTCAACCCTCAAACCGTCACCTTCGAGAACCCTTTAGGTAGCGCGACCTTTGGTACGGTGGCAACAGCCGTTGCGAAGGCTCTTGCCGCGTTCGCGATACCCATCCTCGGCATCATGGTCATCTGGGGAGGCATGCAGCTGATCACCTCCGGCGGCGCGCCGGACAAGATATCGGCTGGCAGGAAAACGCTACTCTATGCCGTCATCGGGTTCGCTGTTGTCCTTTTAGCCGAAGAACTTCCCGCGATGATAGAGGAATTATTGAAACCATGACCGTACTCTTGAGACTGATATCACACAACCGGACACCCTATCGGTTTACAGTTAGTGCCCTCACGTTGGGCTTGAGCGTGGCGCCATTCGTTGCAGAAGCTGCGGTCCAAAGCCGACTCATTGGCGCACTGTGCAAAGTCGCCGGATTTCTCTATACGGTCGCCATTGTTGTTGGTATTGGTGCGGCGTTATGGGCGGCATTCCAGTATATGACCTCCGGCGGCGATCCGAACAAGGTGAGCGGGGCTCATAAGACGCTCACGTACGCCGCGGTCGGTATCGCGGTGGCGCTGATCGCGTATGGCGTACCGGGCATGGTCTCGACTCTCTTGGGCGGCGATGCGATCACGACCTGTCAATGAGACGAGGGATCCAAAGGGCGAAACAGAAGTAATGAATTCAACTATGGACCAAAAGAAACGTGTGGCAAGCATCCAAAGTCTTGCTCTTCGGTTTTTGACAAGACCGAAAGTCGTCCGGCTTGTTCTTCTCGGGGCTCTCACGCCGGCGGTCGTTGCGGCCCAGTCGTCGCCGATCAATTCCATTGGAGATTTTGCGAAAGTGCTTTGTGATATCGGTTTTGTGATCTATGCGCTTTCGCTTGTCATAGGAGTCGTGATGGCCGTTGTCGCGGCATACAAGTATATGTTCTCCCAGGGCGATCCCAATAAAGTGAGCGAGGCGCACAAAACGCTTACGTACGCGGCTGTTGGGCTTGCGGTGGCGTTCGTCTCGTGGGGACTGCCGAACATCGTCATGACGCTCCTCGGCGGCGATGAGGTAACCGGTTGCGAATCGCAGACATGAGCGGTGCAGGTGGTGATGCTTTATCGCTTGCGAATATGCTATACTTAACCCATTGGATAAAAGGTCGGTAATGACACGGAAAACAATGCAGAAAAAGCTTATACAGTATGGTGTCGGTCTGGCTGCGGCGGTGGCGCCGCTGGCGGCTTTCGCCCAGTTCACCGGGCAGACATTGCCGTCAACGCCGGCGACAGACTTGAACTTCTTCATTAACGTGGTCTGCGGCGTCGCGGGATGGCTCTTTATCTTCCTCGTGGTGCTTGCGATCATCTTCGTCGTGCTCGCCGCGTTCAACTACCTGACCTCGGGAGGCGATCCGGAGAAAGTGAAGACAGCTTCAAATCAGCTGATCTATGCCGCGGTTGCCATTGCGGTCGGTCTTTTCGCCAAGGCGCTCCCGCTTCTCGTGGGAAGCTTGGTGGGTTCTACCGCGACGCAGCTCACGCAGTGCTAACGGTATCTCTCTAGAGAGATGGCAAAACCCCCGTTCACGCGGGGGTTTTGGTCTTTTTCCGCTCTCTGCGAGAACGGAAAAAGATCCCGAGTACATCGAGGGATATTCCGCAAAAACTTGAAACCCCCGCCCAGCGATGTGCTGTGAGCGAGGGTTTCGCAGAGGTATGGTGACCTCCTTTCTTTGATCCTAAGACGAAGCGAGTTTGGTGGATTTGGTCGCGGTGCTCCTATTGCGGAGCTGAATCGCGATCGCGTTTGGTGCGTCTATCCGCATCGTGGGGCTGTCGGTGAACCATCCGTCAGGGTCCGTCCCGTCCATGAAGATGATCCCGTTGTTCGGACCGTAGAGCCGCATCTCGATGTCCGTCATGGAATCGGTACGGATCTGTCGCCGGTCCAGTGGGATGGCGACCTTCTCTGTTGCTTCACATCCGGGGTCCACGTTTGCGATGGCCCACTCGTTCCGTTCCCGTCCCGCGAGCAACGTCGTGTTGTATCTCGTCGGGTCGCAGGCGAGCGTGACGGGCTTTTTCCGTTCCTCCTTCGCCGCTTCCTTTGCCATCTCCCTGTCGAAGATGGGCTTCCCGATGAACCAGATGCCGACGCCGATCGCAGCGAGGACCAGGATGGTCTTGAGCCAGCCGCCGGACTTCGCGGTCGTTTGCGAGGCGGCGGGAGTTGACTTGGCGGGAGCGGACACAAGCGACGCAGGGGACTTCGTTCTGTCCGTCAACAGGGCCGCTGCAATGATGGCCACTGCTACGACCCAGAACGGCGGTGTCCACTGCTCCAGCACGACGGTGCCGAAGATGACCTTGGCGAGCATCCACGCCGCATCCACGGTGACGCCGAGGATGATGGCCCGCTTGATCTTCGGGAACCACCACCGTTCCTGGCCCATGGTGATGAGCCACACGGCGGCCATGAGCGGGGGTACGAAGAGGATCGCCCAGGGGTAGTTGTTGATCGGCAGGCGCATGATGAGCCAGCCGGTCGCAAGCACCCAGCCGACCGTGTGGCCGGCGGTCTGGACGAGATCACGACCCTCGTTCCCCGATCGCTGGATGGTCCAGATGACGGGAATGGCCGCGAGCCGCATCGCGAGCGCCACGACGAGCACCCAGAACGGCAACGACCATACGACGAGTCGCAACTCCATCGAGGCGTTCACGCCCGAGAGCACTGCGAGGAAGAGGAGCCAGCCGCCGACCGGAAGGGCCAGCTGCTGTCCCCACTCGTTTGCGCGCTCGACGATGAGTTCCACGAGCCGACTCGCGGAGCTTCTCGTCCGGTTCGCGTAGGCGACCGCGATGATCGCCGCCGGCAGTCCCAGCTTCCTAAACACTTTTTCCACGGCGTTTTCCTTTCTGTGACTACCGGGCGATCGCCCAGCAGAGAACGGTTACGATCGAAGCCAGGAAGAGTCCCAGCCCGACCAGGGTTCCGGTGCTGAACGAGCGGCCGCGCAGCGTCACCGAGGGCGGCTTCGTCTTTCGGTCCAGCCAGCGGGTGAGTTCGCGGGTCTTCTTGGCCACGTGCTTGTCGACGGCGCCGGGCGCGGCCTTCGCCTTCTCCACTGCCTTCTTGGCTGCCCACTTCGCCGCCACATACGTGATGATCGTTGTGAGCATGACGGCCTTCATAGCACCAGGCGTTGTGTTCTTGACGGCCGCCACGACTTTCTTGTAGAGCTGCTTCAAGAAGTCGTGTTCCAGGAAGTCGAGCGCGAGGTTGAAGTCCGACTCGCTCATGCGGCCGAGCTTCGAGAAGACCTTGTCGCGGACCTTCTTCTGCTCCGGCTTCTCGAGTGCCGTGAAGAGCTTGGTCAACAGCTTCACGAACCTGTTCTCGTCGCCGTAGGTGTAGGGCGGCACCTGCTGCTGCCGCTTCTTGTGCCAAGCAAGAAGGTTTTTGGAAGCCTCCCTGTCCGTGAGCGTGAGAATGTACGCCAGGAGCGCTGCTCGTTGCTCTTCAAAGGACTTCTTGAAGCCATCCGCAGCCCTCTCCGCGACGAGCTTCTTGAGCACGTCCCAGAGTGCCGCAGCGCCAAGGTCCTTGAATATGAACTCCCAGATTCCGGTAAGCATCGTGGTTTCCTCCACAAAGCGCCCGTTTCCAGGCGCGGTTACCAACTAAACTTGTTTCGTCTCAGATGTATTTCTCGATGTTTTCAAAGATCTATTCCCGGGAGGGAATAAGGACAGATGATACTCCCAAGGAACGCCTCTATTCTAGCATATATATATAGAAAAGTCAAGTATCAGGATGCCCGCCAGGGCTTGAAACATAAGGGTTTCTGGCGCATATTGGTGTGGAAGCTCCCGTGGCGGAATTGGCATACGCGCAGCGCTTAGGACGCTGTCCTGAAAGGGTTGGAGGTTCGAGTCCTCCCGGGAGCACCAGATGATGAACCGAACGGATCTTTTGATGCTTTGCGCGGTGTTCCTTGTTGGTTTCGTGGTCCACGTTTATCGCATCGGTTATCCTGCCGCGCCGGTCTTTGATGAGGCGCATTTCGCGACGTATGCCGCGGACTATGCGCAAGGGAAGCCGAGTTTTGACATCCATCCGCCATTGGGGAAGCTTCTCTTCGCCGGCGTGCTCCGGCTCTCGGGGTACAAAGCGGGCACGCACGATTCGTTCGTGCAGATCGTACCGCTTGAAGGAAGCAAATTTCTTGCCGAGGCGACGCGTCATTCGTACGGCGATTTCCCATTCGTACTTCTGCGCGTCGTAAGCGCGCTCTTCGGCGCGGTGCTGCCGATACTGTTTTATTTTGTTTTGCGGCATACGGGCTTTGGAAAGCTCGCGGCCATCCTCGGCTCCTGCTTGGTCCTGTTGGAGAATGCGCTTCTCGTGCAGACGCGGTTTATTTTTCTTGATGGGATGTATCTCACGTTCGGATTCGCATCACTCGCGCTCTATTTCTTTCGCTCCGCCCCATCTCCGTCGCGGCGGGGATGGCGCGTGCCGGCATGGGTTTCGGGCGCGATATGGGGACTGGCGCTTGGCGTGAAACTTACCGCGTTCACCGTCATCGGGCCGGTCATTGCGGATATGTTCCTCGGCGCAGAGCATGAACGGCAAATCGCTCGCCGGCGTGCCGGGATATTCGCCGGCGTCGGCGTGTTCGTCTGCGCCATGACGTTCGTTCTGGGGAGCGCGTTCGTACCGCCGCAGGAACAGCGCACGGTGTGGAACGAGTTTGGCGTGTTTGATGAAGCCGTTCCGTCCGTCGGCGCGAACGAGCCGCGGCCGGTCGCGGTGTTGCGGAATGCAGGAATTCAGGCGCTGGTCTCGCTTTCCGGCTATATCG
Organism: Candidatus Parcubacteria bacterium; assembly: GCA_041169145.1. GTDB lineage: Bacteria > Patescibacteriota > Minisyncoccia > UBA6257 > 2-01-FULL-56-20 > DATJQA01. The sequence continues at coordinate 8,156 of JBEEJO010000022.1, forward strand.
GCGGGACGAACAATAGAAATGATGATCCGGAGCGAACGACGCGATGGTACGATTGGCCGTTCATGCGCAAGCCGATGACGTATTATTTCGGCGATGGGACGTCCGGCGGCGATGTTGCGTTCTCGGGAAACCGCATCGTGTGGGGGCTTTCCACCGTAGCGGTGTTCGTCGCGCTCTTTTCCGCGCTTGCGCTATTCCTGCGGAGTGCGCAAGGGAAGGTCGTGCATGCGGACCGGCCGATGCTCCTTCTTGGCGCCGGGTATCTCACCAGCATGCTCCCGTTCGTGTTCTTCGTGAGCAGGCCGACATATTCCTATCACTATCTTCCCGGCCTATTGTTCGCGATCGGGCTTGCCGTGTGGATGCTTGAGCGCGAACTTGGCCTTGCGCATGCCACCACAACGGCGTCGCAACGCCGATGGCTTATTGCTATCGCGCTCGTTGCCGCCGCCGGATTCCTTATCGCCGCTCCGACGACGTACGGGTTGTGAGATAGCGCTCGTGAGTCAAGAATCTTTTCTTCTGCGTGCGTGGAATGCCTCGTGCACGTCGCGGAGCTCTTTGTTCGTGAGATGAGTGTAGACCTGGGTCGTTGCGACGTTCGCATGGCCCAGAAGTTCCTGTACGGAACGGAGGTCGGCGCCGTTCACGAGCAGGTCCGTCGCAAAGCTGTGTCTGAGCTGGTGCGGGTGGATATGTTTCGGAATGCCGGCGACCTTCGCCCAATGTTCCACGAGGCGTTCGACCGCGCGGGGGATGATGCGGCCGATGACCTTCGGCGGTTTTGCGCTGCCCTTCGGAGTTTTGGACAGACTCACGAAGAGCGCCTGTTCCATGTCGCCGCGCTTCGCAAGATATGCCTTGATGGATCTTTTCGCTCCGCCGGAGAGGAAGACGACGCGCAGTTTGTCCCCCTTGCCCCGCACGGATATCTCGCCGCGTTCCAGGTCCACAGTGCGATCAAGCCGGCAGAGTTCGGCAAGACGAAGGCCTGTTGAAAAAAAAGTTTCCAGTATCGCCCGGTCTCGGAGCGAGCGGAGATCTTGGCCGCTTGGCGCCGCAACGAGCCGCTCTAGATCTTTGTAGTCCAAGACGTCAATGTCACGGCGCGCGATCTTCGGGAGTTCGATCTTTTCCGCCGCGAGGGTCGGTATATCGCGTTTCGCGAGATACTTCAGGAAGTTCCGCACGGCGATGACATAGTAGCTCTGCGTCACTTTCTTTATCTCGTGTTCTTCCTTGTTGGAACTTTGGCGGTGCCTGGCCAGCTGGATGCGGAAATTCCGGACGGCGGTGTCCGTGATATCGGCAGGGGATCTCACGCCGGTCATTGCGATGAATTTTTTAAGATACCGCTCGTAGTTCTCGCGCGTTTTCGGCGAGCGGTTCTTTTCTATCTCCAGATAGTTCAGATAGTCGGTGAGGAGCGAGTCGATGGATGCCATACAGGCTCATTATAGCGCGAACTGTCGCACAATGATTTTCAGCGCTTTTTCATCGTCGCGTCCCTCGCGTATTTTTTCGGAACTTGCTTATTTTCTGTTTTTTGGATACAATGCGTACGCTATGTTAACGAAACGCGTGAAGACCAATATCGCTTCCGAACACGGGAAGCATGAAAAGGATACCGGCTCCGCTCAGGTCCAAGTCGCCCTTATTTCGCGGCAGATAGACGACCTCGCGGCGCATTTGAAGAAGAATCCGAAGGATAATCACTCCCGCCGGGGCCTGCTCAAAATGGTGAGCAAGCGCCGGAAATTTTTGGATTATGTGAAGAAGCGCGAGCCGTCGATCTATACTAAACTCATCAAAAAACTTGACCTCAAGAAATAATCCATCATGACCACAGGAGAAGAGGGCGCCAGTCGCCAGAAAGCGATATCTCACCCCGACCAGCGAGTCGGTATTTTTATTGATGTCGGAAATCTGTATCACTCGGCGAAGAATCTGTATCACGGCCGGGTGAACTATCGTGCGTTGATGCAAGGGCTTCTGGGCGACCGCAAGCTTATCCGCGCAATGGCCTATACGGTAAAGAGCGACACCGCGATCGGTGAAACGGCGTTCTTTGATGCGCTCCGCGATGCGGGACTTGAACTGCGCATGAAGGAGCTCCAGGTCTACGGCGACGGTTTGAAGAAGGGCGATTGGGATGTCGGCATGGCGGTTGATGCCATCCGGATGGCCGATTTTTTGGATGTCGTCGTCCTCGTGACGGGCGACGGCGATTTCCTGCCGCTTGTTGACTATCTCAAATGGGGACGCGGACGGCTGGTGGAAGTTGCGGCGTTCGATCGGAGCGCATCGGGAAAACTGCGCGAAGCCGCGGATCGGTTCGTCAGCATCGAGTCCATTCCGCGCGCCGTTATGAAGATACGGACACCGCTTCGGCGGGGGGGTGCGGACGGGAAGCAGGCGGAGAATGGCGACACATACTAAATACCAATATACACATCACATGATTGAACGGAAGATCTACACGCATACGGTTGGTGGGAAGGAATTGACCCTTGAATTGTCCTCGCTTGCGGAACAAGCGCATGGCGCGGTCATCGCGAAATACGGCGGCACGGTGGTCCTCGGGACCGTCGTGATGTCGCATGTCGATACCAATACGGATTACTTGCCGCTCAAAGTCGATTATGAAGAACGGTTCTACGCGGCGGGAAAGATCATCGGCAGCAGGTTCGTTCGGCGCGAGGGACGGCCTTCGGAAGAGGCCGTGCTTGCGGGCCGGCTGGTTGACCGCACTATCCGCCCGCTTTTTGATTACCGCATCCGCCGCGATCTGCAGGTCGTAATGACCGTGCTCGCATACGATCCGGAGAACGAGCCCGAGTTCGTCGGACTCATCGCCGCTTCGGCGGCCATCGCCGTCTCCAACGTGCCGTGGAACGGTCCAGTCGGCGGCGTTCGCGTGGCGAAGATCGGGAACGAGATCGTGGTGAATCCGGATGCGACGAAGCAAATGGATCCATTGTGCGTTTTTGAAGCGTTCGTGTCCGGCCCGAAAGGAAAGATCAATATGATAGAACTTTCCGGTGGCGAGGCGAGCGAGGAAGATGTGGCAAAAGCCTTCGCGGTCGCT
>JBEEJO010000023.1:0-11171 GCA_041169145.1 Candidatus Parcubacteria bacterium
GAGGTGCGAACCGCCGATAAGATCAAGCCCGAGCCGCCACGGGCGGTATTGCTCGCCAAAATTCTTCGGATACACAAAAAAGCCGGCGAGGACCGCCGCTCCAATAATGACGAAAAGAAAAAGTGCGGGATACTTTCGCATCGCGGGGATACTCTAACATCCCCTTGCGGAATATGCAAGGGTGTCGCGTAGTTTTTTCTGGATAACCCGCTCCGGCTGCGAAAACGATCCTCGCTCGGCTTGGTTTTTCATGCAAAAAGCGTGGTTCCCGTCGCCGCTCCGACCATTCCTTTTGCCCATGAAAAACCCGCGCCTTGCTCGCTCATTTTTGCGCAACCTTCGCTTATGGTTATCCAGAAAAAACTACGCTCCAGGGCGAGGCCGGAAAGCATAGAAAACACGGCTCAAAATCGTACTTGACACGTAGACATAGTATATGTTATGCTATTCCCCGTTGTTCTTTGAACGCATCTCCGTTGAGCGGGACGCCGAGATCTTGAGCAGAAAGCTTGAGCATTCGGCGTCCCCATTCAAAGGAGAATGATTAGAAAGATACCTCTCGACGGCAGTCGTTCTGTGCTTTCATGCCGACACCCCCTTTCCCCGGGGCGGCACAATTCGCCCAACAGGCGAGAAAGTGTGGTTGATATGCTGCGCTGGTAGAACATGCCTCTGCGGTGAGGCCCAAGTCGCCGCCAAGGGGAGTGCACGGATACCGCGCGCTCCCCTTTGAATTTCTTGATAACGTGCGCATGCGCCGATATACTATGTACGCAACTCCCCCGTAACTCAGTCGGTAACCCACCCGTACCGAACGTCGGCACGTTCGTGCGGGGAGAACAGCAATCGGTTCGTTATGCGCCCATAGCTCAGCTGGTAGAGCAGCTCCCTTTTAAGGAGATGGTCCCAGGTTCGATTCCTGGTGGGCGCACGTGAAATAAAGATACTCCGTCTGTACGGAGTATCTTTATTTTTCGCCTGCAAGGAATCGAACAAGTGGAGGGGGAGCCGGGGAACCGCGACCGGTTCCCCGTGGAGGAGTGAACGAAGCGGATTCAGAACCGAGGGTTCTGAAAAGCGAGCGGAGTGAGCGCGTGAGATTTCTGGTGGGCGCACGTGAAACAAAAATACTCCATCTCAATGGGGTATTTTTGTTTTCCGCCCGCGAGGAAAAATCTATTTACACGAAGACCCGGTTATCGTTCCTGTTATCTGCTTTGAAGCACCGCTACTATCAATGCACCAGCTATATCCGGGCAGATCATCGAGCGGGACCGAAACTGCGTATTTATCCACAACGGTTCCCGTCTTAGCGGAAACGCATGTCGCTTTGCTTGCATCTCCGTCGGTTGCGTTTTGTATCGCTGTATAGACCGCATCGTTTCCGAAAAGCGTATTTGTGACTTTTGCGCATTTAGCCAACCCGTATGCTTTCGTACCAGATTCCCCTCGGCTTGATGCCACCTCTGCGGCATTGCCCACCGCAGCGAGAGCCGTCCTCGCCGCCGCAGCAGAACCCGGGTCATATCCATACTCATTCTTCATAGTTGTCTCAATGATCTTTTTGATAGGCGTTGCGTCCGGAGGCGCATCGATCGCGAGCGGCTTGTTCACATCCGAAAGCGTGGCCTTGAAGACAAGATTCGCCTGCTTCCCCGCCAATTGGGTCGCCGTGTCGGGCGGAACGATGCGAAGCGAATACTGGACAGCGCCTATGAATCCATCCTGGTCGATCCAAACAACGAGGTTCACGTTGCGGTCATAGTAATCGAACACATCGTCGAATTCCTTGCTCTCGAGATACTCCACAAGCCCCGGGTCGTTCGCGAGTTCGCTTAATGCATCGAAATTCTTATTCTTGCCTGCCTCCGCGACAAGTTTTTTATAGAACGGTAAAATGGCCGTTTTGCTGATCTTGAGGTTATATCGATAGAGCGGTCTGCCATCAACATCTTCTTTCTTCGGATCATCCTTGAAAATGACGAGGTGCTCTTCATCGGCAAATGCCATCATCTTCTGCACAAGGTCCGCTGTCTGAGCCCGATTTTCTTTGTACGACTTTTCGGCATCGGGAAGTTCCGTTTGAAGATACGAAAGCGGGCTATACATGTAGCCATACGGAGAAGAAGCCGAGGTGGACGTCGGTGCGTTCGGGTCTACCGATATCCATTGTCCCTTGAGCGCTGCGAGCGAGCCGGCGATGATCGAAGGGATCTTATTGATCCTAAAGTAGTAGATGCCGTTCGCTTTCATCGCATCGGCATCAACAGCATACGAAAGATCCCCGAAATCCCCTTTCGCATTCAGATTGAACTTCCAGTCCGAGGAGGAACTTTGGCTAAAATCGGTCGCCGCGCCGACGCCAAGGGTCGCCTTCATGTCCGGCGTGAGCATCCTCAATCCTTCACCAAGCTGTACAAGAAATGGCTTCGGCGGTTCGGACGGCAGGTAGAGATACATTTGGCTTGCGCGGGTGAATGTGACCACCTGCCCGCTGATGGGAGTACTCGTTGCCGAATATCCATACGATCGGCGGATATATTGTATGCTTCCGGGCGCCTCGAACGTCACCTTCAGCGCAAAATTCTTTCCGCTCTCCGTCACGGCATAGGTATATCCCCGCTTTGTCACAGGGTCCGTAATGGATATGCGGTTCGTGTAATACGAGTACGAACCGCGCTCCTTTGCCGTCACATCTGCCTGGAGCTTCTCAAGGGATGCGGGATATGGCGGATAGGGCAGGTTGACATGATTGCCGATCAAGATCTCCAGCAACGTAGAAGCATCCTGCCCCCGTTGCGCATCGTTCTGATACTGCTCGCGAAGCTTTCCCTCATTGGATGGTTGTACGGTGAATGGTTTCGCATCGGCATCGCGAGCCGATGTGTCGAAGGTCGCCGAAAGCGTGTATGACGCCGTATTGATCTGGGAATTCTTTTTGAACAATCCCGAAAGAAAATCGTCCTCGGTATAGGGAGGGTGAGCGAACAGGCCGCCGGACCGTTGCACATAGGTATAGCCGGCAAACGCAACGCCGGCAACGGCAATCACGGCTATGGAACCGATCACGACATATTTCAACGTCCCGCGTCTCGAGGTTTTCTGCTCTACCGGAGCTACGGTATTTATCTTTTCGGCAATCCCAACCCGTGAAGGTCCTTGCGTGAAATTCACTTGTTTCGCCGGTGCGACGCCCGAATTAACCGTGGAGCCAAAACGCGCAATTGGACTGACGACCGAACGCGCGACCGGGTTTTCGGGAACATTCGGCGCGGCGGACGTCGCGGGAACGACCGGCGCCCCCAATCCGACGGCTTCACGGACAAGTGCAGGATCCCAGCCGGCCTGAAGAAGCGCTTCTTGAATAGCAATGTCGGCAAGCCCATTCTTCCGGGCTTGTTCTACATATGTCGCGAGTTCAGGTGTAACTGCCATAAACGTTCATGCCGAAGGCGCACTCACGAAGACCAGCTACAGTATACAAAATCCCTTTCCGTATCGCTGTGCACTACCACAATGATCCGGACTCATTCTTCCGCCTCCTCCAAAACCTTCGCCACGACACCGGAAACTTTCTTCGGCGCCTTCAATATAAAGTCCACAAGCAAGTCCCCTCTGCCGTAACTGCCCATCCGCGGCATGCCTTCGCCCGTGATGCGCAAGTTCTCTTTGAGATTGAAGTGCGCGGGAATTTCCATCTTTAGCGTCTTCCCTTCTATGGTGGGCACATCTATTTTTTTGCCGAGCAGGAGATCGTAGATCTTCAATTCCTTTTTTACGATGAGGTCGTCGCCATCCCGGGAAAATTCCGGATGTTTTTTGATCTTCACTTTCACATACAGGTCGCCCGTTCCCGTTCCGCGGTCGCCGGCCTCGCCGGCGCCGCGAACCTGGATAAGCTGGCCATCCTGAATGCCGGGGATGATATCCACGCGCACTTTCCGCTCGCCTTCGCGCCGTCCGGAACCGTTGCACGATTTGCATATCTTCTGAGGCACCTCGCCGCCGCCGCGGCATTCCGTGCAGGTCTTCACCTGCGACACGTTGCCGAAGAACGAGCGATGCTCCTCGCGCACCTCGCCGCGCCCGCCGCATCGTTCGCACTTCTTCATTCCCGCAGATGCGTCACCGCCTTTTCCTTTGCATGTATCGCACGCCACGAACGTCCGCACTGCGAATTCCTTCATCGCGCCGCGGAACGCCTCTTCAAGCGGTATCTCGGCAACCACTTGCACATCCGCTCCGCGTTCATACACGGGACGGCGCGAACGGACGCCCATGCCCTCAAAGAAACTTTCGAACACATCAGACAGGTCGCCCATGTCGCCGCCGCCGAAGTCCACGCGGAATCCGCCGGGAAAATTGCTGTAATCCCAGCCGGCATGTCCGCCGCCGAATCCGCCCGGCATATCCCCGACCGTTCCGAATCGGTCGTACTGCGCGCGCTTCGTCTTGTCCGAGAGAACCTGATACGCTTCGTTGATCTCTTTGAATTTGCTCTCGTTCCCGCTGGACTTGTCCGGATGATATTGGTGCGCAAGGCGCCGGAAGGCTTTTTTGATATCGTCTTCCGTTGCGCTTTTCGCCACGCCGAGAACGGCGTAATAGTCTTTCATGGGTTTGTTGTTGGATTACGGGGTACGGAACTCCTACAATATGCGCATCAGGTATACTGCAGCGTCTGTTGGACCCGCGTCTCGCCGATGATCATCGTGAAATTCATCGCGAGAAGGAGCTGGAAAATGAGGAATCCGAAAAAGCTCACGGCGGTATAGTACACGATGCCGATACTGCGAAGCAGGAAGTACGCAACGACCGCCCACGCGATGATGAGATTCGTGCCGAACGTGCGATTCCAATCATCCAAAGCGCCAAGAATGAACCTATAGAGGACGTTTTGCATCTGCTCCTGCGGCCCGGTCTCTATGCCGATCGCATTATGGAACATCACCGAAAGCTCGTTGATTGACCGCTTGAGCGCTTGTTCCTGCGCCACCGGAGGAAGAGCGTTATACTTGGCATCTTGGTTCAGTTGATAGGCTGCGGAGTCGCTCAAGAACGAATCCACGGTTGCATTGAAGCGGATACCGGGATAAAAGCGAGTCGCCATGCCGGCGCTCCACGTGAAAACGTTCTGGAACGCGTCGGGGGGCAGGAAACCGCCTTGAGGGGTCCACTGGGGCAGATAGAGAGCAATGGCCGCGACGATAAGCGCCGTGGTGAGCTTCCGCATCTGGGATCGCGTGATGCGCATGTAGCGCACTTCTATGTTCCCCGTAAGTTCGCGATGCGTCGTCACGTCGCCCCACAGGAGAAATACGAACACGATGGCGCCGAGGGCGAGGAGGTTGACGATGGGCATCGTGTAAAAGAACGCAAGAAGCGCGCCCGTTTCCGCAAGCAAGACCCACGCGCGCCGGAACGGGCTCTCCATAAGAAGCGCACCGATCGTTGAGGCGATCATAAAGAGACCCGCGGCAACCAGCACGACCCAAAGCGGTATCGCCGCTTGCAGGTACAGGTCGTACGAAAGCCCCGCGAGAAGCGCAAAACACACTCCCGCGAAATCAACAAAGATGGATTTGTAGAACCCAGCCGGACGGGTGAATTCTTTTGCCGAGACCTGACTAACGAGATTCTGGCTCCGGAGGAGCGGATTGCCCTGCATCTTCGGGTGGAGTTTGATTATCGCCTTTCCCTTGATTATAGAGCACCTGGCCGATTTTTTGTACTTCCGCGGAAAGTTCCGCCAAGGCGGACTTCGTCGCGGATACGTCCGGGCCGTCTTTCACCTTTTTGAGCGCATCTATTTTTTCCTGGATCGGTTTCTTCACATCGTCGCCGATCTTGTCACCCGCATCATGCAAGGCCTTCTCCGCAAGATACACGGTGCTCTCGGCCTGGTTCCGCGTCTCGGCGAGGTCTCGCTTTGCGACATCCTCTGCGGCGTGTTCCGCGGCTTCTTTTTTCAAGCGCTCAATATCATCTTTGGAAAGCGCCGTTGACGCTTCGATCTTCACCGACTGCGATTTGCCGCTTGCCTTATCGGCGGCTTTCACGTTCAGGATGCCGTTCGCGTCGATATCGAAGGTCACCTCGATCTGCGGGATGCCGCGCGGCGACGGCGGAATGCCGTCCAAAATGAACCGAGCGAGCGTGTGATTGTCCGACGCCATCGGCCGTTCGCCCTGGAGAACGTGCACTTCCACCGACGGCTGGTTATCGGCCGCCGTGGAAAAGATCTGCGTTTTCGCCGTCGGCACGGTCGTATTCTTCGGGACCATGGGCGTCGCCACGCCGCCCAGCGTTTCGATGGAAAGCGAAAGCGGCGTCACATCAAGAAGCAGGATATCCTTCACATCGCCCTGGAGAATGCCCGCCTGCACGGCAGCGCCGAGCGCAACCACTTCGTCCGGATTGATGCCCTGGTGCGGCTCCTTGCCGAAAAGCGCCTTCACTGCGTCCTGCATCGCCGGCATGCGCGTCTGGCCGCCGACCAGAATGACTTCGTTTATTTCGCTCAGCTGGAATCCCGCGCCCTTCGGAGCAGGAGCCGTCACGGTCTCTTTCGTGAGCTTTACCGACTTCTCGATGAAGTCATGAACGAGATCCTCAAGTTTCGCCCGCGTGAACTTTGTCAGGAAATGTTTCGGACCGGACGCGTCGGACGAGATATACGGAATGTTCACTTCCGTTTCAACCGCCGTGGACAACTCATGCTTCGCGCGTTCGGCGGCTTCCTTGAGACGCTGGAGCGCAAGCGGATCCTTCGCGATGTCTATCCCCTCCTGTTTTTTGTACTCCGCCGCGAGATATTCAATGATGCGTTTATCAAAGTCATCGCCGCCGAGATGCGTATCGCCGCCGGTCGCTTTCACTTCGACCGTATCTTCGGTCACCTCAAGCACGGAAACATCGAAGGTTCCGCCGCCGAAATCGTAGACGACGACTTTCTCGTTCTTCTGTTTGTTGAAACCGTACGCGAGCGCCGCCGCGGTCGGTTCATTGATGATGCGGCGCACCTTAAGCCCGGCTATCTCGCCGGCGTTCTTCGTCGCCTGCCGCTGAGAATCGTCGAAATATGCCGGAACCGTAATGACGGCTTCCTCCACTTTCTCACCAAGCTTTGCCTCGGCATCCGCTTTGAGCTTCCCGAGGATGAACGCGGAAATTTCTTCCGGCGTATGCCAATGGTCTCCCATCTTGATCTCCACGCCGTGCGTCGCGCTCTCGCGCATCTCAAAGGGAAGCCACGCCTTATCGTGTTGGACCTCCGGATCATTCCAGGTCCGTCCGATGAGCCGCTTCACCGAAAAAATGGTGTTCTTCGGATTCGTGACCGACTGGCGCTTCGCCAACAGTCCCACAAGGCGTTCGTTCGCCTTCGAAATTGCGGTAATGGATGGCGTCGTGCGATTGCCTTCCGCGTTTTCCAGAATGCGCGGCTCGCCGCTTTCCGTGATAGCGACCGCCGAGTTCGTTGTTCCGAGGTCTATGCCGATTATTTTTGCCATATTCGTATGTTATATTGATTTACTTTTCTTTGACCAATCTCACTCTGACCGGACGAATGATCTTCTCATGGACGCGATAGCCGGCCTCAATCTCGTCCGCCACCGTTCCCGGAGGCGCGTTCCCCTCCACTTCCGCGACGGATTCCATAAAGTTCGTATCAAACGCGTCGCCGGGCTTCACGCTGATGCGTTCTACGCCGCGGCGTTTCAAAATATCTTCCACTTGCGTCCGGATGAGATAGATGCCCTTCTCGACCGGTCCCGCTTTTTCCAGCGTCTCGATCGCGAGTTCAAAATTATCCAGAAATACGATGAGCTCGCGAATGAATTCCTCGGTGCCGTATTTCGCCACGTTCTGCAGGCGCTCGATCTCTTCCTTCTTATAGTTTATGAAGTCCGCCTTCGCGCGCTGCCATCCTGCGAGATATTCGTCCCGCTGCTTTTCCGCCGCCGCAAGCTGTTGCTCAAGTTCGTTTGGCGTCGGCACCGCTTGCAATTCTGCTTGCTCTGAGCTTGTTGAAGGGATCTGCTGATCGTTCTGTTGGTCCATGGTATTATGTTGTTTTTTGTTTTGTATTCTTTGTAGCGACCTTAAGATTTTTGAATACTTTCGCTGCCCGTTGATAATCCATCCGCTTCGGGCCGATGGCGAAAAGCATCATCCGTTCGCCGCCCGTATCATATTCTCCGCAGATGACCGAAAGATGTTCGCATCGCGTTACGGGACTTTTGCGCCCGATGAATATCTTTACCGTATCGTCTTCGGCGAGTTCGTTCTTTACCTCCATAATGCGCGCATCCAGATCGTCCATGTCGCGCATCACGGCGCGAAGCTCCGAACGTGATTCCCAATCCAGCCGATCCACAAGCGCCTGCAAACCGCTTTTCCAAACCTCGTCGGCGGCGGTGAATGTCGCAGCGGACAGAAGTCCCAGCTCGTGCGACATCTGCCGCAAAAGCTCCGGCCATGCGCCCCGCGCGAACGGATCCATGAACTGCCGGGACAGAACGCCTTCCGCATCGGTTTCGCGAAGTGCGGCATTGGCATAGAACTCGTACCCGCGATCGGTTGGTATCCGCCCGGCCGAATAGTTCGGCTGGACGAGATATCCGCTGTCATCCAGGTCTTTCAATACCAATCGGATCATCGCCGGCTTAATGCCGAATTCATACCGGTCATACAGATGGCCGGAAGACACCGGCTCTCCCGTCCGGATGAACTCCCGCACCGCGGCGGCCAGAACGTCACTTGTCCGCGAATCCAGCATACGGAAATAGTATAGGGCGATTAGCAAGCCTGTCAAGAGGTTGCTAATAACATGCCTGCATGATATCGGCAGCAGCCAAACACAAGGTCGTATTGACAAATTAATGAATACGATACAAAGTAATAGCAGTCTTTTGGAAAATGGCGGCTACCGCCAGGAGGGTCGAAATGCCATCCCCGCAAGAACGAAACAGAATCTTTTCCGATATCACTGAGATCAAGATGAAGATCGCTGAGGTCAGCGCTCGGATCGGCCAAGTCAGCACCAGGATAGCCGCGCACCGAAGCTCAATCGATGAAAACAAGGAAAACCTCCGCGAAGCAAGGAGGGTTTCCCGAGAACTCGCAAGGCAAGATAGGCGGCGGGGATACAACAGTGGTGGCGGTGGCCTCTACGGCGCGGATGCGCAAATCTGGAACATCAGCAGCGCAAACACCGAGTTGTACGACAGCATCAGGAAACTCTACGAGGAAAAAAACGCCTTGATCGCAGAAAAGACGCGCCTGCATGCACGCAAGGAGGCGTTGTACGCGCAACTCAAGAGTCGCTAGCTGCATCGGGTGACCCATGGAGCATTTCGTAATCTACTCTCGGCTGGTACGTTTCGAGGACCCCCTCTCCCCCGTGGAGAGCGTGAAGGGGTCCTTCGTTTTTTTGGGATGGAAAAATATCTCGTTTTCTGCTAAGCTCAAGGCGACGTGCCTAAGCCACCGCTCCACCTTTTCAACACCCTGAATCGCAGGGTGGAGACATTTAAGCCCATAAAGGGGAAAACCGTTGGCCTCTATACCTGCGGGCCGACGGTATATAATTTCGCCCACCTCGGGAATTTCCGCGCATTCCTCTTTGAGGATCTTTTGGAACGCGGAATGGAATGGCTGGGATATACCGTGAAGCGCGTGATGAATATCACGGATGTCGGCCATCTCACCGGCGACACGGATGCGGGCGAGGACAAAGTGGAGCGCGAAGCGCGCGCGATGCGGAAGACCGTAAAGGACATCGTCGCCTTTTACACGAAGGCGTTCGTCACGGACGCAAAGAAGCTGAACATCAGGATTCCGCGAACGCTCGCGCCGGCGTCCAAGTTCATTCCGGAACAGATCGCCATCATAGAGCAATTGTTCAAGCGCGGCATAGCATATGAAACGCCGAACGCCGTGTATTTCGACGTCGCGAAATTCCCGGACTACGGACAACTCTCCGGCCAATCGCTTGCCGATAAAATCACCGGCGCGCGCGGCGACGTGGTGACCGATACGGAAAAACATAACGCCGCGGATTTCGCATTGTGGTTCAAGCTCACCGGCCGCTTCGCGAGCCACCTCCTCCACTGGCCATCCCCGTGGGGCGAGGGCTTCCCCGGCTGGCACATTGAATGTTCCGCCATTTCCACAAAGTTTCTCGGCCAGCCTTTTGATATCCACACAGGCGGCGTGGATCATATCGGCACGCATCACACGAACGAGATCGCGCAATCCGAAGGCGCGTACGGCAAACCGCTCGCGCACTACTGGTTGCACAACGAATTCTTCCTCGTGGACTCCACCAAGATGGCAAAATCCGAAGGAAATTTCCTAACCGTGAAGGATATCGAGGAAAAGGGCGTGCATCCCCTCATATTCCGCTATCTCTGCCTCGGAACGCATTACCGTTCGCCCTTGAACTTCTCATGGGTCGGGCTGGACCAGGCAAAACACGCCTTGGAGCACCTTATTGAACGGCTCCTCTACTTGAATTACCTCGCCCGTTCCGGGGGAAAAACACCCGGCGCGAAAAAAGAACTTGAGGCCTACCGAACACGCATGGAAGAGACGTTCGCGAACGATCTGAACATACCGCAAATGCTCGCGGCCGTTCAGGAGCTCATAAAAGACAAGGCGCTTGTCGCCAAAGACCCGAAAGGAGTCCTCGCGCTCGTTTATGAGGCCGATACGATATTTTGCCTGGACCTCAAAAAACACGTGATGAAATATGACTCCCGGCGGCTTATGGCAGACAAGCGCCTTGTAAAGCTCATCGCCGAACGGCAGAAGATCCGCGCTCTTCAACAGTTTATGCAGGCTGACCGCTTGAGGAAAAAAATAGATAGCTTAGGATACGTGCTGGAGGACACGCCGAAAGGACCGTTCGTCTCCCCTAAATCGATACGCATTGGCGCGTAGCACCTCCCGCTTACCCCTCTTCCCCCATGGCACCCGAACCCCACAAGGCATCGGCGTTGAAAGTTCCGCCGCAGAATAACGAAGCTGAGCAATCGGTGCTCGGCGCCCTTCTGATCGACAAGAACGCCATCGTGAAAACGGCGGATATTTTACGGCCCGACGATTTTTACAGCCCCGCTCATGAACGGATCTATGCGGCCGCTCTGGAACTCTTTGAAAAACAT
>JBEEJO010000024.1:0-11025 GCA_041169145.1 Candidatus Parcubacteria bacterium
GCGGTGCAGTCGGCCTTCGCTTTGTCCAATGCGGCGGTCACCGATGTTTTGAACGCGGCGATGGCGGCATCAACTTGCGATTTGCGCGATGCGAGCGCGGCGTCAAGGCCGGAGCGAAAATCGGCAACGGCTTTATCCACTGCGGCGCGTCGCGCAGTTATCGCGGTCTCTATCGCGGTTTTGAACGCCGCAACCGCGGCCTTTTGAGCGTCGGTCGTCGCAAGTCGGTCCAATTTGGCGTATTGGTCATTGCGTTTCGCGATCTGTTCGGTGCGACGGGCGGCAAGCTGCCGGTCATGGTCGTTCTCGCGATCGCTGATGCCGGTTGTCCGTTCCGCGCGGCGATCCGTAAGATTCTCTTCGCGGGTATTTACTCTGCCGAGCAGTTCCGTTGACATGTTCCCGATCCGCGAGCAGAAGAGCGGTGCTCCTTGCGTGCCAACCGATCGTGTTGTCTGCGCGAGGGCGGACGGCATACCGGCCGCGATGATGGCGAACGAGCCGAATCCTAATGCTATGCGTGAAAGATCAGAACTCATCGCCGTTGTATGCCGCACCCAGATCGTTCAGATCCGCCGTATCCTGGATCGCGACGTTGGCGTTCGCATCTTCCGCTTGCGTCAACGCTTGGTCCTGCGCGGCATCCGCAAGAACAGAATCAACGACGCTATCTACGGTCGTCGGCTCGGTTGCCGCTGGCGCGTTGTTTTCCGCGGTCGGTGCGGTTACCCCTTCCGATTCGCCGATCGTCTCCGGTGCCGGCGCTGAGCTTTGGCGTACGCCGAAGAGCACCAGCGCGATGACCGCAACGACCGCAACGCCGCCCACTATTTTCCAATTCATATGATCATGGTGTGCGTGATTATGTACGACCTTTCTTTGTATATCAGACGAGTAGCACAAAACAATGTGACAACAAAACGCCAAAATACTTGTGGACCCACAAAGAATCGGACGTCGCTCGTCGCTATACAGCAACTCGCTCCCACGAACCCATCGGTTCGTGCGCTCCGCCACGGGGAAACTCCCGTTTCCCCGACCCCTTTCCCAGTCCGATTCTCCGTATCATAGAACAAAATAGCCCCACCATAAAGCGGGACTATTTTGTTTGTGGACCCACGGAGAATCGGACTCCGACCTGCTCCATGCCATGGAGCCGTAATACCATTTTACTATGGGCCCATTTCGCGGCGGCGACCGCCGCGAGGATCGAAACGTTATTCTACCGACCTCTCTTTTTTACTGAAAACGTAGAGGTAGAGGATCTCAAGTATCCCAACGGTATTGACCACGAGCAAAACAACGAACCACACCGAATCTCCCTTCCGGGCCGCATGCCACAATGCTCGGCCTTTCCAATAAATAGTCCAGAGGGCAACGATGAGTATCGCGATAATGCCCAGCGCCATGACGAAACCGGCAGGGCCAAGCCATAGTCCGGCGTAATTGTCCCAACCGCCATACATCAGCTGTCTCATAGCGAAGAAATGATTGGTTTGCCGACCTTTTGTGCTTGATTGTCAAGCGACTCCGGTTTGGCTATAGTGTATCCGAATTGCCCCCGTAGTTCAAAGCCGACGCGAAGGTCGACTCCCCGATGCTCGCAGGGCGAGCCGTCGGAGCGGATAGAATGCCTGCCGGCGGGCAGGGAACAGGTCAGCGATATATGCCCTGGTAGCTCAACTGGATAGAGCAGCTCCGTCCTAAGGAGATGATTGTAGGTTCAACTCCTGCCCAGGGCACTTGATCTCGACTCGCGCCATTGCTTCGCGGGCGTAAAGTACCTTAGGATATAGGAGACACTTGTTTTCGAGAGGGGAGGGTTGGCAGAGTGGTCTAACGCGCCGCACTCGAAATGCGGTTGGGGAGCAATCCCCTCACAGGTTCGAATCCTGTACCCTCCGCTGAGTATTGGGCTGTGTCAACGCTGCGGCATCTTCGAATGGGGACGTAGATTTCGAACCGATGGCGATGTAGCATATACTTATCAGCATGAGCCCAGAAAACCGGACCTGTCAGAACTGCAAGAACGAATTTACGATAGAGCCTGAGGATTTTGATTTTTATACGAAAGTCCGTGTTCCACCACCCACATTTTGTTGGTTATGTCGTGCGCAGAGACGCATGGCATGGCGGAACGAGCGGAGCTTATTCAAACGGAAGAGCGATCATTCGGGCAAGGACATTTTTTCGGCATTCGCCCCCGATGCTCCCGTGAAGGTGTATGAGAACGAAGTTTGGGTTACCGATGCGTGGGACCCGATGCAGTATGGCCGCGAATACGATTTTGCAAAGCCATTTTTTGCGCAATTTGCGGAGCTTCTCCATGCCGTCCCGCTCAAGAACCGGAATGTGGTGAATGGGGGCCCCGGGAGCGATTATTGCAACAACTTCACCGATCCCAAGAACTGCTACCTCGCATTCAACGGAAAGGGTGCGGAGGATTGCATGTATGGGAATGGATTCACATTCTCAAAATCATGTGTCGATACCTCGCATGTGGGGAAGAGCGAGCGGTGTTACGAATGTTTCTGGCTCACGTCATGCAGTAATGCTTGCTTTTCGTCGCAGTGTGAGAGTGGCTACAACTTGATGTTCTGCCGCGATTGCGTGGGATGCAATGATTGTTTCGGTTGCGTAGGATTACGGAACAAGTCGTACCGTATCTTCAACGAGCAATATTCGAAAGAGGAGTATGAGCAGCGCATCAAAGAGTTCAATCTGGGCTCGTATTCGGCGTTGGAGCATGTGCGTCAGCGGGTGGCGGATTTTTGGTTGAAATTCCCGCTTCGGTTCATGATCGGCTCCCAAAACGAACATGTTTCCGGGAACTACATCGAACACTCAAAAAACGTCCAGCAATCGTTTCTCGTACGGGAGAGCGAGAATGTCAAATTCGCGCAATACATGCAGGAATTGCCGGGCAGTAAGGATACGTATGACTACACCGCTTGGGGCGACTCCAATGAGCTGGTGTACGAATGCGCCGCTTGCGGCATCGGCACTCATCGGGTGAAGTTCAGTTATAACGTTCAGGAGCATACGAACGACGTGGAATATTCGTATATGTGCAGCGGGTGCTCGGATATCTTCGGTTGCATCGCTCTCAAGAAGAAACAGTATTGTATTTTCAATAAGCAATACACGAAAGAGCAATACGAAGAACTGTTGCCGAAGATCAAGAGGCAGATGGATGAGATGCCGTTCACCGATAAGCAGGGGAGAGCGTATCGATACGGAGAATTTTTCCCCGTCGAACTGTCTCCGTTCGCTTATAACGAAACGCTTGCGCAAGAATATTTCCCGCTCACGAAAGAGCTGGCGATCGCGAGCGGGTATTCGTGGCGGGATCCCGTGGAGCGGAACTATGCGCCGACCAAGAAAGCCATCGATCTTCCGGATAGCATCGCAACCGTATCGGATGCCATAACGAACGAGATCATTGGTTGCATGCATGAAGGAACATGCAACGAGCAGTGCACAATGGCGTTCCGTATCATCCCCGATGAACTATCGTTCTATCGCGCGAACAATATTCCGCTTCCCCGGCTCTGTCCGAGTTGTCGGCATTATCGTCGCATTGCGCAACGCTCAACATTGCATGTTCATAAGCGACGGTGTCAGTGCGTGGGGAATGCATCGGAGAACGGAATATATCAGAACCAAGGACAGCATTTCCACGGTAGCGATGCGTGTCCGACCGAATTTGAGACATCCTATGGTCCCGACCGGAAAGAGTTCCTCTATTGCGAACAGTGCTATAGCGCCGAGACTGCGTAGAACCGGAAGCCGAATACGTCATCGCATGCGTGCTGGGAAAAGCATGCGATTGACAATACGCATATAAATTGTTATAGTAACTCCGCTCTTCGAAATAACGAGAGGGGATGTTATGCGAAACTACGGGTTTGTGGTGTTGTTCGTCGTGTTGTTCGGCCTGGGCATTGCCATCTCGGGTGGCGCCGAGGATCCGACGACCACGATCGTCACGGCGCGCATGGCCGAGCGGCTCGATAAGCCGCACATCGGGACATACCACTTCTTTGAGGTCTTCCAGCTCAGGGGGAGGTGGATCGTTCCCGATGTGGGGTACGTCGACTTCGGTCGCAACGACTACCGCGAGTTGTTTACGGGTGCGGGGTACACATTGCATGACGGCAAGCGGGTGACCATGATCGAAGAATTTTACTTCGTCCAGGGCACCGGACCCGCAGCCGATGGCGCGGCGTATCTGCAGCCGTGGACGCTGCTGCAAGGACGTCTCACGAAGAAGTTCGCAGCCGAGGCGGTGTACTTCCTGTATGTGCCGCTTACGGACTCCGCGTCCGTGCAACATGTCATCGAGCGAGCCAAGCTCGAATATTCCTTCCAGAAGCCGTGGAAGGTCGGCATGGGATATGCGGCATACAAGCCGGAAGGAGTGGCATGGAAGCACAAGCCATTCCTGACGGTTTCGGTCAAAACGAGGGCGGGTGCGTTCGAGTTCTGGCTCCAGAAAGTTCCCGGCGGAGCCCAGGTCCAGGCTCGATACAAACTGGTCCACACGAAGTAGTCGATCGACCCCCTCTCGAAGATGGGTAGCTGTGGCCACACGGTCACAGCTACCCGTTCACCTAAGCTTGCCAGATGGTTCTGATGAATTTAGGTGAGTAAAGCGGGTTCAGGTATCACTCCCAGCAGATATCCGAAGTATGTCGTAGAGCCGTTGTGTATAGATAAAAATGTGTGCGCGCCCGCCGTTCGTGAAGAACGGCGGGCGCGGAACGTCAGTCGAGCGAACGAAGCACGGCCTCAAGCGTCTCGGCGATGACCGGCTCTATTGAGACGTGTTCGACCCGCTTTCCTGTGGAGCCCTCGTACTCGGTCTCGCCGTCGCCCCGTGGCCGCGTGTTGCCGAGCCATACCGAATCGAACGGTGGCGGACCTTCAAAAGGGAAGAGCTTCTTCTTCCATCCGCGCGAACAGACCGGGTGAGTGGCGAGAAGGTGAATAGTCGCGATACTGAAGGAACGGATCTCCCGAGCCGTAAGAACTGCCGTGTGAGCGGAATCGACTTCGTCTTCCCGCATCAGAAGATTCATCCCGCGAGCAGTCGAGAGATCGCACGAGATGGGAACGTTCGTACCGTACCGTTCCTGAACGACCTCGAAGAACTGATCGTCCTTGACGAGACTCACCGCACCGTCGGCGCGTTTCTTCGGCGTAGCGAACACACCGACGCCGAGCGCTTTCGCAAGCGCAATGGCGCGTTCCACCGAACCGAGGTCCGGAGAGTACACCGCGGTCTTTTCAGGACCGCCGAATCCCTGGACGACATTTCGCAGCGCATCGGCGAAAAGCCTGGTCGGGTCCGCGATGAAGAGGCTGAGTCCATACTTCTCTGCGAACTTCTTTGTATTCGGCACCGAATGCGGTTCGCAGACGACGAGGTTATCCGCTCCGTAGTGCTTGAGATTCCGCAGGAAGAACTGCAGGCGGCTGATCTCGTGGGTGAATTCCGCGTGGTCCTGCCGGCGGTAGCGCAGAAAGCTCAGCACGACCGTTACTGTTCGCGCACCGTACTGATGCTTACAGGCCGTCGCGAGGTCTTTGAGCTCGCTTTCGAGCTTGTACGTGACGGGGCACGAGAAGATGACCACATGCCTTCCTCTGATCTTTGCTGGTTTTGCCAGCCGGAAGCCGGATTCTCCATCGGGGAACGTATCGTGGTCTGAGTGACTGAAATCAAGCGCCGAACCGGACAAAAGGTTCACGATACGAAGCACCTCATCATCGAATGTATGGTGGCCGGTGCCGCCATATACGACGATACGGTCTCGGTCGAGCATTGCGCCTCCTTATCGGGCGACTGTATGGTTGAAGAGAATTATTGCAGGTTCTGATTTATCAATACCAGAGATATTGATGGGTTGTCCACCATGTTCCTGAGCTGCTTTCCCTGCTGCTGGCACCCCGTATTGTTCGGAAAAAAAATTTTCTTCTCTATCTGCGAAGCCAGCTATAAAGCCATATATTACGGCCTTTTTCCGGGGTAGCGCGGGGCATTTGACAATAAATTTTTCATATGGTATAATGCTCGGCGTTATGAATATCAACAACCTTTCACGCAATATCGGTTCGAAGGTCGTTCTTACCGCCGGCGTGGCGCTTTCCGCCATGGTGGTCGGGTTTTTTGTCGCGCAACCGACAGGATACGCTGTGGCGTGCAGCAACTCCGATCCGTCACCCGTGACGGCTGACATCAAAGCGAATGGCTTAAACGGCCCTGTCTCTATCAGTTACAATACTTCGGCGAATCTCACATGGACATCGCAGAATGCGACTTCCTGTACCGTGACCCCGGGGAATTACACCGGCACATCCGGCTCGCACGCGACCGGCAACCTCACCGCGTCCCAGACGTACACGGTCACGTGCACGGGTCAGGGCGGCACGGCGACGGATACGGTGACGGTCAATGTGAATGCCGCGCCGCAGATCACCGCTGATATCAAGGCAAACGGTTCTGACGGTCCTATTGCCATCGCGAGCAATACTGCTGCGACGCTTACGTGGACTTCGCAGAATGCCTCTTCCTGCTCGGTGACTCCGGGTGGTTTTTCTGGAATTTCAGGAAATGCCACGACCGGCAATCTCACCGCATCTCAAACCTACACGGTCACATGCACCGGCCAGGGCGGCACGGCGACGGATACGGTGACGGTCAATGTGAACCAGCCGAGCGCGCCAACGGCCGACATTAAGGCCAATAGTTCGGACGGTCCGGTCTCGGTGAACTACAACACCTCCGCGAACCTTACGTGGACGTCGCAAAACGCGGACACGTGCGTCGTGACGCCCGGTTCTTACGCCGGCACATCCGGCTCGCACGCGACCGGCAATCTCACCGCATCTCAAACCTACACGGTCACATGCACCGGCCAGGGCGGCACGGCGACGGATACGGTGACGGTGAATGTGTCTGCTCAACAGATCACCGCCGACATTAAAGTGAACGGCTCGGATTCCGCCATCACTGTTTCATACAATACGGGAGCGACACTTACATGGACGTCTTCCGGCGCCACATCCTGTACGGTGACGCCAGGCAGTTACACGGGCACGAGCGGTTCACAGAGTACGGGAAATCTTACGGCGACGCAGAATTACGTGCTGACGTGCACGAACGGTTCGACGACGGCAACCGATGCCGTTGCGGTGAACGTGTCTGCTCAACAGCAAGCACCGACCGTGACCATTTCGGCGAATCCTTCCTCCATTAATCAGGGCAACACATCCGTTCTTACATGGAGCTCTGCGAATGCGACCTCATGTACCGCGGCCGGCGGCTGGTCGGGCACGAAATCGCTTGCGAGTAATGAAAACGTCACCCCTTCGGTTACCACGACCTATGTCATTGTCTGCACGAATGATGCCGGACAGTCGGCGACCGCGCAGACGACAGTCACGGTAACGCAAGCATATCAGCAAGTCCCGACCCTTACGCTCTACTCCACGCCGACGGTCATTAATCAGGGCCAGAGCGCAACGCTTATTTGGAACTCGCAAAACACGACGACGTGCAATGCGACGAGCAACTGGTCCGGCACGAAGAGCCTGAACGGTTCGGAGATCGTGTATCCGTCGGTTACGACGACCTACTCCATGCAGTGCACCGGCACGAACGGCCAGACGGTCTTTGCGCAGGCGACGGTCGTAGTGAATTCGTACCAGCAAACATACTATCAGCCGAACTATTACCAGCCATACCAAAACCCGCCGACGGTGACGCTCTATGCGAATCCGACGACCGTGAATCAAGGGCAGCCCGTGACGCTCAATTGGTATTCGCAGAACGCGACAACCTGTTATGCGTCGGGCAGCAACTGGTCCGGCACAAAATCACTCACCGGTTCGGAGATCGTCTATCCGACCCAGGGCGCGATCTACACCATTACGTGCTCCAATAGTTTCGGACCTGCGTCCGATTCGGAGAATATCTACGTCATCCAAACGACGGCCTATTATCCGCCTGCGACGGGCCAGGTTCTGGGCGTTGCGGATATCGTGACCGGTCCTGAGGATTCGGTTCCGTGGGCGATCGGCCTTGGCCTTCTTGCGACGCTTGTTCTGGAATTCACGTTGTTCCGCGGGAAACGAAATGCCGCAGGCGGCGTGATGGCTATGGCGCCCGCTATCGCTCAGGCTGGTTTCGCGACGAATCCGCGCCACAGCGACAAATCTCCTCTTGCGCCGGCACATTCCAGGGGATATTCTCGTAAAGAGGAGCTGGAAATGCTTCTTGCAGATATCCGCGAGCGCGAATCCGGTTCGGATACCCAGATCTCTGGCGTATAACGGAGGTGCGCGGGTACGTGCGGGTAGAGGACATATGCATCCAAAACTCCCATGACAACCCTTCGTAATTTCTTTCTCCCAACAGAGCGGAACGACATGGTGCCGTTCGCTTTGTCGTCCAGGGCTTTCGTTGTGTATCTGATGATCGCGGTGGTCCTGGTCGTTTCGTCGCGCTATGTTGCGGGCGTACAGCTCGCATCGCTCGCGGAGCAGCCGGCATTCAGTGCGAGCGACATCGTGTCGCTGGTAAATGCATCGCGGCAGAATGACGGCCTTCCTGAACTTGCGGTGAACCTGAAACTCACTCAAGCGGCGAGCGCGAAGACCTACGACATGGTGACGAACCAGTATTTTGCCCACTATTCACCCGGGAACGTCTCGCCATGGGACTTCTTCCGTGCAGTGGGATATCATCCGTATCTTGCGGCGGGGGAGAACTTGGCAATGAATTTCCTTTCGGCGCAGGACGCCCATGTCGCTCTCATGCAATCGGCCACGCACCGCGCGAACGTCCTGAACGCCGCGTTCACTGAAGTCGGCGTTTCCGTGCGGCAAGGCGAATTTCAGCATCGGCCAACGATATTCATCGCCGAATACTTCGGCCGGCCGCGGGTCGCATCGCCGACACCGACGCAGAAGCCTGTATCCGAGGTGAAAAACGCCGCCGATACTATACGGTATGCGGCGCTTGCGGATGTTCTTCTTTCCGCGCTTGAACAGGTTTCGTTCGCGAACAAGGCGCGCTGCACCGCATTGCTCGCCGCCGCTATCGTCGTGCTTGCATTCCTTTTCCTTATCGCGCGGACGCGGAGCGTTCCGCGTCCGGTTGCTGTGCGTATGGTTTTTCTCGCGATCATATTCACGGCGGTCGTGACCGTCGGTATTGCGGACGAGAATGCTCCGCGCGTCACGCCGATCGCCGCCTCCAGCTTCCCGGATACCGCAGCTTTAGTACAATAAGAGCGTGCATAAGGAAACGCTCCGCAGGCTTGTCGTCTTTCTCTTGACGTTCCTCGTCATGAGCGGTTTTTTCTATCTTCTCCTGAATGGCGGGGCGTATTGGCGCGTCCTGCGTTATAATCTCTTCCTGCGTTCTCCATGGGCGAGCGACGAGCTCACGACCGGCGATATTCTCCGCGTATCCGCCGGAGCCTTGGCTCCGAACCGAGCCATTATTGAAGGGGGATATATTCTTTCCGTTCCGAAAATATCCGTATCAGTTCCTATCGCGATTCCGGAAGGCGATTCCAAACAGGAGATCCTTGCGAGCCTGGAGGAGGGCGTTGGGCTCTATCCCGGTTCGGTTGATCCCGGCGCGCTCGGGCGCGTTGTCCTTTTGGGGCACAGTTCACGCGCATCGTGGTATCGCGGAGAATACGCGACGGTTTTTGCATTGCTCCACAATCTGAACGTGGGGGATAGGTTCACGATAGCCGGAGGCGGCAAGAAGTATCAGTATGAAGTCGCGGCGAACATAACGCTCTCGCCTGCCGCAACGAACACGCTATTGAAGACCGCGCCGGCGGAGTCCGAGGCGGTTTTGGTGACATGTTATCCGGTCGGTTCGGCTTCTCAGCGCACCATAATTCAAGGACGACTTGTGGCGACGGAAAATATTTAGGTATACGACGTCCATTTTGGGACGGCGACGATAAGGACTCATTCTCGCTTTCTATTGACGGGTTCTTGATGGCGACTGACTATTGACTTTTTCTTGTTCGTATGATAGAAAAGAGCCGCTCAGTGGGGCACCCTACGGTGAGCCCCTGGAGCGCTTCGCTCTTTGAACTATAACCAGACGCATTCCGCATGGCGGCAGTGCGTTTGGTTCATCAGAGATGAGACAGCAATAGGGCAATAGCGCGATTTCAACTTGGGCCAGATCCTTAGCGAAGCCGATGGTCGGTTTCGCTTCTGAGCTTGAAGAAAGAGAGAGGACAATGAAGAACCTCGTCGTGCGGTTGTTCGTGGCTCGGCGCCGCCCCATCGTGGGCGCGCTGAGCATCGTACTGACACTCGGTCTTCTCGTCGCGTGCGGGAGCGACAAGGCGTCGCCGACCGCGCCCGTCGAGCAGCCGGGACCGACCCCGACGTTCAGCTTCGGGCTGATCCAGTACCAGATCGAGCCGTACGACGCCTCGATCTCGGCGACGGCGGAAGACCTGCCGCGTACCGGAGAGTTCCGGCTCGCCGCGCGCGTGACGTCTTCGGACGGTGTTGCGCGTACCCTGAACTACGAGCTCCGACGCAAGGGGGATTACATCAGTGGCAGGGTACCGTACTTCGCGACCGGTGAAGGAGACGATGTCACGACCGAGCTTCAGGCCGTGACGATGGCTCCCGCGTCCGCGAAAAACGCGGGGGACGAATTCGTCTTCATCCTCGATGCCGGCAAGATCACCACGGGTACGTACCAGTGGACCGCCAGGATCGGGGAAAAGGAGGTGAAGAAGATCATCTTCCGTCGTCGCGGCGGTTCCGGTGGTGGTCAGCCGACTCCGAATCCGACTCCTGTGCCGACGCCGGCTCCGACGCCGACTCCCGGTCCGACCCCGACGCCAACTCCGCCTCCGCCGCCTCCAACCGCCGAGCTTCGAGCGTTCGAGTACACCACCGTGGAGACGACTCCCACCGAAGTGAAGTTCCGCCTCTACGTGGACTACACCTCGGTGCCTGCCGACAGCGGCG
>JBEEJO010000025.1:0-10979 GCA_041169145.1 Candidatus Parcubacteria bacterium
CATCGAGATCATGGCCTATGACCAGGGCACCATCGATACGCGCTTGAACGCAATTCGCACGGCACCCTATGCACCGGTTGCCGATCCGGAGTGGGTGGAGAATCTCGTAACGCTCGCGGCGCAAAGCATCGCGAGGAATAAGATCGTGCTCGGCATTCCGACCTATGGTTATGAATATGCCGTGACGCCGCTTTCGAATGGCGGTTATGAATATCAGGTATTGTGGCCTTTCAATCCGCGCTACGCGACCGATATTGCGACGCAGCTCGGCATTACGCCGACACGCAACAATGCGAACGAGCTCGGGTTCGTCTATGACCCGAAATTGCTCGCGACAAAAATGCCGGTCGAAAACGGTTCAACGCAAACGCAGCAAACGATGGTCTCCTCTTCGGTTGCGGAAAACGCAAGCCCGCAAATGAATATCGTCGCGCCATTCAACTATCTTTCGTGGAACGACGCGAAAGCCATTGCCGACAAAGTCGCACTGGCGCGCAAGCTTGGCGTGCGCGGCGTCGCCGTCTTCAAGTTCGATGGCGGCGAAGATCCGGGCATGTGGAACGTGCTAAGGTAAAGCGAGCTCACAACTCCACAAACGTCCCAGAAGGTTCTCGGATTTCCATAATTAAATATCAAGCTTGCGACTCGACAGACTTTTGACCCACTCAGGATCTCGGTGGTCAAAGAAGCTACTTGTCTTAGTGTCGAGCGCTTTGATGGCCTCCATATTCTCATTGCTCAGCTCGAATCCTAATACATCGAAATTTTCCCTGACCTGTTCTTTGCGAACTGATTTAGAGAGAACGACAATATTCCTCTGCACAAGCCATCGTAGAATAATCTGAGCAACAGATTTCTTGTGCTCTCCCGCTATCTTAAGCAAAACCTCGTTTTGAAACATGTTGTTCCTGCCTTCCGCAAATGGTGCCCACGCCTCGGTCTGTATATTGTTTTCTTGTAGAAACTTGTGTGTCTCGATCTGTTGCTGAAAGACATTCACCTCAATTTGGTTTATCGCTGGCACTACCTTGTTGTGCATGATCAAATCCATCACACGATCAGGCTGGAAATTACTTATCCCGATAACTTTGACTCTGCCTTCTGCATAAATCTCTTCCATCGCACGCCACGCGCCATATACATCACCATATGGTTGATGAATGAGGTACAAGTCGAGATAGTCTAGTCCGAGTCGTTTCAGTGAGCGGTCAAAAGCTTTTTTCGCACCCTCATAACTTGCGTCCTGTACCCAGAGCTTTGTTGTGATGAACAATTCCTCTCGCGCAACGCCGCTTCTCTTTATCCCATTGCCGACCGCCTCCTCATTCAGATACGAGGCAGCGGTATCAATGAGTCGGTAACCGATTTCAATAGCGTCCGCAACAGCTATTGCGCATTCAGTGGGATCAATTATTTGAAAGACCCCAAAACCGAGCATCGGCATTTCTATACCGTTTGAAAGTTTTACTTTTTGCATATGTTTAGTATAGCAAGATACACTGCTTGTTATTTCGTCGTTTCTTATTCAGCAGGTATTCAATTTTCAGAATAGTTCTCGATCTGTTATCGACGCATCTCGGGCGGGATAACCTACCTCAAGGTGGCTGGCCATCTCGGATGCGGAATTTTAAAAACGTAGACCCGCGCTCGCCGCGATAATCGCAAGCCATACGCCGCGCTCGGCGCGCCTATGGTATCACGCCCAATCTACTTCGGCTCATCAATACTCCGTGAAAGCAACTCCGCGAACTCCTTTTGCACCTTCTTCAGTTTCGGATTAATGACCACCTGACAATACGGCTGGGAAGAATTCTGCGCATAGTAGTCTTTGTGATACTCCTCCGCTTCGTAGAACTGCGTAAGCGGTTCAACCTGCGTGATAACGCGCGCGCCGCGCTTCTCCGTATTATTGAGATCGCGAATGAACTTCTCCGCTGCCGCTTTCTGTTCGTCGGTCGTGGAGAGAATGACTGAACGGTATTGCGTCCCCACATCGTTCCCCTGCCGGTTCGGTGTCGTGGGGTCGTGCGTAGCAAAAAATACTGTGAGCAATTTCTCGTACGAAATGACCGCGGGGTCATACGTAATACGGATAACCTCGGCGTGTCCGGTTTTCCCGGAACACACTTCTTCATATGTCGGAGCCGCTTGTGGTGAGCTCGTCGAACCACCGGCATACCCAGGCGTGACGGAAGCGACACCTTTGAGCATCTTGAACACCGCCTCCGTGCACCAGAAGCACCCGCCGCCGAAGACCGCTGTTTCCAACTTCTTATCGTTCACTGGGTTAGGTATTGAGTCTGATATTCCTGGGCAGGGCTGCCGGGCTTGGATTCGAACCAAGGTGACATGATTCAGAGTCATGTATCCTACCACTAGATGACCCGGCAGCCCTACCTACGAACTTTTTTGTATCTCCCGATGCTCCGCTGCGCGGAGAGCGGGACCCCGACTTCTTTGTTCTAATGTATCAAACAGCACGTCGGGGCTACCACTAGATGACCCGGCAATTGCAGGAATAGTGTGCCAGAATCGAAAGAAATTCACAACACCAAAACGACCGCCCCGATGCTCGGCTGGGATCCGTATGTATCGCAATTGCGGAAACCGCGGAGGGTCCTATTTCGTGCACCCGAGCGTTTCGAGACACTGCATCTTCGCATCCGCATCCGGGATCTGATCGCAGGATGCGCATTGCGTCGCCTTGAGATCGCCTGAGCCGGCGCTACCCGGAACATAATCGCCGTACGTGCCGCCCTTCACGGGAGTCGTTCCGACCGGCGGCAACATCGCGCTCAAATCGCTGAACGTCACGCCGTCCGGAAGCGCGAACATATGTACGTCAACTGTCCATGCGCCGCAGGAATAATCAACTTTCTTATTCACGTCAACGGACTGGTTCGCATTCTGCCCGGTTGCCGACGCACCGATGTTCGCAAAGGACATTTTCATGCCCTGCGGCATCGCATCGCTCCACACATAGCTCGTTTCGCCGTCCACGATCATGTGACTCTTGACGGTTTGCCCTGCCGAGAGTGAAGTGAAATCGCCGCGCATTTTTCCGTTTGCGACATAGACCACGCCGGAAGACTCCGAATTCTCAACCTTATTCGTGAATGTACACCGCTGAGCTCCGCCGAGGCCGAGCAGGTCTTTCATGGACATCTGCGCGGCGCGAGCCGGCATATTCGCATCGCCGCCCGGACCGGACGGGCTGGCTGGTTTGTTAATCATGAACGCGACAGCACCACCGACCACGACGATCCCGCCGACAATGTAATAGATAGTTTTATTCATGCGCTTTATCCTACCGTAAATGGCGCATCGGAACAATTCCGCTATTCACCGCATAATGAAGTACGGAATGCGCTATAATGGCCGGGTATGCCGCACAACATCATTGACCGAACGGCAGGAACCATCCGTATCCATATTGAGGCGAAAACGCCCGAAGAGCTCTTTATGGAGGCGGTTCGCGGATTGATGGACCTCATGCGTCCGGAAGCCGATCCTGGCGTTGCCGTCGCGGAACGCGAACTTGCCATCCACGCTCCGGATCAAACATCGCTCATCGTAGATTTTCTGAAAGAGATCATTACCGGATCCTACGCGCGCAAAGAAGCAGTGCAGGATGTCACCATCCGCTACCTCACGGGAGATTCCATAGAATGCGATGTTCGCACCATTCCCGCGATCTCGTTCGGAGAAGAACTGAAAGGGGTTTCATACCGCGAAGTGAATGTGCACAAGCGGCCCGACGGCATGTGGGAAACGTCGATCATTTTTGACGTATAGCCCTAGGCGCGCGCAAAGATATCGCGCGCGAACTGCGCGTCCGCGCCGAGTTCTTCTTCGATCTCTAAAAGCCGGTCGTACTTCGCCATACGCTCCCCGCGCGATAGCGAGCCGCATTTGATCTCGCCAACGCCGGTCGCGACGGCGAGGTCCGCGATGGTCGCATCTTCCGTTTCTCCCGAACGATGCGAGATGACGCCGCGGTAGCCTGACGAGACCGCCAGGCGGACCGTTTCCAGCGTTTCCGTGAGCGTGCCGATCTGATTCACTTTCACAAGCACGGCGTTCGCTGCGCCGCTCGCGATACCCTTACGAAGCCGCGCGGGATTCGTCGTGAAGAGATCGTCGCCAACGAGCTGCACTCTACCACCAAGTTCTTTGGTCATCGCCGTCCAGCCCTCCCAATCGTCCTCGGCTAGACCGTCTTCAATGGAAACGAGCGGATAGTTCTTCGTCCAACCGACATAGCGAGCAATGAGTTCTTGCGCGGAAAAATTCTTGCTCTCGCCGGCGAACCTGTACATGCCATCGCGATACAGCTCGCTTGCGGCGACATCGAGCGCAAGCGCAACATCGGTTCCCGGACGCAAACCTGCTTTCGCAACGGCCTGCAAAAGCATATCCATTCCCGCTTCCGTGGACGGCAAGTGCGGTGCGAATCCGCCCTCATCACCCACGGTCGTCGCAAAGCCTCCGGCAACCAGCATCTCCTTCAATGCGCGGAACATTTCCGAACCCCAGCGGAGCGCTTCGCGGAAATTCGGCGCGCCGTGCGGGACGAGCATGCACTCTTGTACATCCAGCGCGCCCTGCGCATGAACGCCGCCGTTCAAGACGTTCATGAGCGGCACCGGAAGGCGCATCGGCAGACCGGTCTTTGCGCGAAGAGCAAGCGAACGGTACAGCGGCTGCTTTTCCGAAATGGCGGCGGCATGGGCAAATGCGAGTGAAACGCCCAAAACAGCGTTCGCCCCGAGCCGGGATTTGTTTTCCGTTCCGTCCCGCGCGATCATCTCGCGATCAAGCGTTTCCTGATCCCACTCCTTGCCGACAAGCGCGGCGCGAAGCTCGTCGTTCACGTTCTGCACGGCGCGCAGAACGCCTTTTCCGCCATAACGCGCTGGGTCGTCATCGCGAAGTTCATGGGCCTCATGCACGCCGGTCGAGGCGCCCGACGGCACGGCAGCTCGTCCGAGCGAACCGTCTTCCAATACAACATCGGCTTCCACGGTCGGATTTCCGCGAGAATCAAGAATTTCGCGCGCGTGAATTTCGGTCACCTTGAACATTACCTATAGTGTATCACGCGAACTTGACGCTTGGAACTCAAAACTTGATACTTACCGCATATGGATCTTCACCCCATCGTCGTCCACTTCCCTATCGCGCTTTTCACGCTCTACAGCGTAATGGAAGCGTTCCGGTACCGGCGCGTCACGGAGCTTCCATGGTGGTTCCCCATGAAAGCGCTTCTCGTTATTCTCGGCACGCTTGCCGCAAACAGCGCGCTTCTGACCGGAGAGATGATCGCGGAACAATTGAAGACGTCGAACGCCCTGTCGTCGGCTGTTGCCGTCCATGAGCAATGGGCGAAATTAACGACCGGCATCTACTCGATTCTCGCGCTTGCATACCTCATCGTATGGATTGAACGGTCTGGGGTTCTGAACCGGCTTTTTCCCGATCCGGCGGGTGGATTTCGAAGGCTCTTCGACCGGCGCATCTCTCCTGTTGCGCGGATGTTCATCCGGA
The DNA here is from genome assembly GCA_041169145.1 of Candidatus Parcubacteria bacterium. Lineage (GTDB taxonomy): Bacteria > Patescibacteriota > Minisyncoccia > UBA6257 > 2-01-FULL-56-20 > DATJQA01. The sequence continues at coordinate 5,548 of JBEEJO010000025.1, forward strand.
GCGATTTCGCCGTGACGCTCGCGCTTCTCGGCCTCGCCGCGATCACCATTACCGGCGCGCTCGGCGGCGGTATGGTCCACGGACCGGACGTTGACCCGGTAGCTCGCCTGGTCTACGACTTTTTTGTCGGCCGTTAACCACCGATTGACTTTTTTCCCGCCGCGTTCCTATAATCGGAGCAGTGCGCGCCACTTATGCGGCGCCCGAAGGAGGACACATGAGTCGGGGAGCTTCGTTCACGACACTGGAACGGTACACCGAGAAGGAGTCATCGGGACGCGGGAAGTGGGTTCTCGGAGTCGTCATCGCGGTAGCAGTCCTCATCGGCGGCTGGTGGCTCACCGACCGCTTCTGGACCCCCACGCACCCGACGGCCGTCCCGGCAACGCAGCCCGTCACCCGATGACGGACGGACCGTTCAGCACACACCTTGAGGGGGGTCGCTCACGCGACCCCTTAACTCATTCCGCGGCGAACGCTTTATTGCACCGTCAGCGTCCCTTGTGACTGATACGTATAGAGATCCGTGAGATAGAAATACACCTTCGGAAGAAGTCCCGAAGTATCAAGCGTCGCCGTGCCGCCGTTCGCCGATGCCTTGAGCGTCGGCAACCCGTCTCCGGTGATGGTCTGCTGTTTTGTTTCGTTGTTCACGAACACGATCTTCGTCCCATGCAAAACGGTAAGGGCGGTCGGCGAAAGTTTCGTGTCGCGCATACGTACCATCTGCGTCACCGCCTCCGTAGAACCTTCCGAAACGATACGGAACGGAACGCTTTGTACCTCTCCTTTCCCGGTAAGCATCAACCGAAGCGAATAGGTTCCCGCGGAAAGGTTCTTTCGCGTACCGCCCGTACGATCAATGGCGACATCGCGCGTATCCCATGCGACGGACGTCTGACTTGCCGCAGTAAAGGGAACGATCCATCCCGCCATCTTTCCCGTTGCTTCATCAACAAGATAGAGTCCGCCGGGTACATTGCCCTCGCGATTCCACGCGATGAGGTGTTTGCCGTTCATCGCCCATGTATCGCCTGCCGCCGGAACAGCGAAGAGATATCCCACAGCCGTCGGTGTTGGGCTCGGGCCCGGAGCGGCAACGGGGTTTTGCCCCGGCGTCGCCGGGGTTGTCGACGCCAGCGGCATTTTGGGATCCCCCGATGGGGCGCCCGGGATTTGAGCGGGCCCTTCAGGTGCCGATACCGAACTTCGATCAAGTACCAGCCAAGCACCAACCGCAAGAATGACCGCGAACACCGCTATGATGAAAAATTTCCCGTTGAGCGTCATGAAAATAAGCGTACACTTTCCCGCGCATTCGTTCAATATGTCTTCCACTATGAGTACGCGGGTCCCGTCAGGAGACGGGACCCGCGCGGTTCGGGCTTCAGGCGGCGATGCGCCTGGCGTCGAAATGGGGCAGCGTGTGCACGCAGGTGCGCAAGTTCATGGAGGGCACTTCGCTGTCGCACTTCGCACAGTACCAGAACGGGATGGTCGTTTCGTAAGCTGGCTTCTTGTCCGGCTGTTCGTAGCCGAAGCACGTGCCGTACACCCCAACGCCGTGGTGCACCGCGACGGTAAGCTCCGTCACGCAAACCGGCCAGAGGCAGTTACGACAGTGCGAACCTGCGTCGGGCTCCCGGACGCCGAACTGCCGATCGTTGCGATACGCGAGCCATGCGAACAACCCCTTCCATGACATCCGTCGCGGAATCGCTTGCATCGTGTCCTCCTATCCGAAGCAGGTGATGATGTCCGGCGGGCCGGACGACGCCTCGCAGACGCAGCACGAAACGACCCGCCGTTCCGTCCGCACGTCCTTGTGCGGAGACTCCGGCGAAACGACGCGCAGGGTGATGGTCACCGGCTGGGCGATCTCCTGACAGCGCCTGCAGTGCACCGTGCCGCGGACATCGGGGTCGCTGTAGTGCACTTTCTGATGGTTCTCCAGACTTTCAAGGACCTGTGCGAACGTCTTGAACGACGGTGCCGTAGCGCAAAGCATGCCTACCTCCCATCCTTGTAGAGCTGAACAGCGAAGGGACCGCCTCTATCATGGGAATATCGCCGAAAAAGTCAATTGTGAGGCCCGGAACATTAGGGTGGACACCGCGAACGGCGGAAGTCGGAAAGAATGTGATATCACCGCAAAAACAAGTGGCCGAGCGCGAATGTTGACCCGTGAAAAATGCGGCGGCATTCTAACACAAGTTTAAGATTTCACAACTCCCCCTCCGCGGCCTTCCGTCCTACAATGAAACCGTGCCGAAAACGACCCGAACAACCAAATTTGATGAAGCCTATGCAAAGCTCAACAAAGAGCAGCGCGCGGCGGTGGACGCCATTGAAGGTCCCGTCATGGTCATCGCCGGACCGGGCACGGGCAAGACGCAGATACTGACGCTCCGCATCGCGAACATTCTTCGACGCACGGATACCGCACCGGAGAATATTCTTGCGCTCACCTTCACCGAAGCCGCCGTCGCCGCCATGCGGCGGCGGCTCGCCGACATCATCGGCCCGTCCGCATATCAGGTAGTCATCGCAACGTTCCACGGTTTCTGCAACGACATCATCCGCCGCTATCCCGAATCGTTCCCCCGCATCATCGGCTCGGAGCACATAACGGAAGTTGACCAGATCCGCATCATCCGCGACCTGCTTGGTGCGAACGCCTTCGAAAAACTGAAGCCGTTCGGCGACCCCTACTACTATGTGCGCGATATCCTCGCCGCGGTGAACGACCTGAAACGCGAGGGTGTCGATGCGCAACGATTTAAAACGATCGTAAAAGACGATCGAAAGCGTTTCATGTCGCGGGACGATCTCCATCACGAAAAAGGCCCGCATGCCGGAAAGATGAAAGGCGAGCATCAGAAGCGCCTCGGCAGGCTGGAAAAGAACGAAGAACTTGCCACGCTCTACGCGTCTTACGAAGAAACGCTCGCGCGGAAGAAGCTCTACGACTGGTCGGACATGATCATGGAAGTTCTGCGACGGCTTGAACATGACCCGAACCTCCTCCGTATTCTGCAAGAGGAACACCAGTATATTCTCGTTGACGAACACCAAGACACGAACAACGCCCAAAATCGCGTCGTGGAACTGCTCGCTAATTTTCACCAGAATCCAAATGTGTTCGTGGTCGGCGATGAAAAACAAGCTATTTTCCGTTTTCAAGGAGCATCGCTCGAAAATTTCCGTCACTTCCAAACGCTCTATTCCGAGGCGAAGCTCGTCGTGCTCACCGAGAACTACCGCTCTACACAGAACGTGCTTGATGCCGCGGAAAGCATCCTGAGCGGAGCACGGCCATTGCGCGCGAAAGCGTCCCATCCTCCGCGTCCCATTGCCCTGTTCTCGTTCTCCCGCCCCGAAGCGGAGCACGCATTCATCGCCCGCGAGGCCGAACGGCTCATCGCACAAGGAACTCCGCCGCACGAGATCGCGGTGCTCTATCGCGATAACCGGGACGTCTTTCCATTCGCCGCCGCGCTGGAACAAGCGGGCATCGCCTTCTCCATCGAATCGGACCAGGATGTCATGGCCGACCAGGATATCCGAAAGCTCATCCTTCTCCTCCGAACCGTGAACGAGTTCGGACGCGACGAGAAATTCCTGGAGGCCTTGCACATCGACTTCCTCGGTATCGAGCCGCTGGATGCGTGGAAGGTCATCGCGCGGCGGCAGGCGGAAAAACGTTCGGCATACGATATTGCGCGTTCGGCTGACGAACTCAGCGCCGCGGGACTCGCCGAACCGGAAAAAGTTCATGATCTGTACCGCAAACTGTCCGGTTGGGCAAAAATGGCCAAGAACGCCGCATTCACGGACTTCTTTGAGATCATCGTTCGCGAATCCGGTTTCTTGGCGCACATCATCAACATGCCCGACGCCCTGCAAAAACTCGCGAAATTGAACGGCTTGTTCGATGAGATAAAATCCCTTATTGAAAAACACAAGGACTATGGACTTCGTGATTTTTTGGAGTATCTGGATACGCTCGCCGCGCATGGCATCCTCGTGAAGAAAAGCGTCGGCGATACCGTGGAACGCGGCGTTCGGCTCATGACCGCCCATCGCTCCAAGGGACAGGAATTCGACTACGTCTATATCGTGAACGCATACGACGGCCACTGGGGCAACAAGCGCAAGCCGGCCGGCCTGCATCTTCCGCCCGGTATCTATTCGGTATCGGGACGGGATGTGGGCGAAGATGCGGAACTGGACGATGAACGGCGGCTGTTCTATGTGGCGCTCACCCGCGCGCGCAAACACGCGGTTATTTCATACGCTTCGCGGAACGCCGACAAACGCGAACAGCTTCCTTCGCAATTCGTAACCGAGATCCGTTCCGAACTCCTGGCCACGGGAGACCCCGGACCCATTGAGCGAACGCTTGACGACCATCCCGAAACCGCTTTCGCACCGCGGAACGCCGCGCATGCGCGGCCGCAGGACCGCGAATTCATCGCAGCGCTCTTTGCGGAGCGCGGACTCGCCGTGACGGGATTGAACAACTATCTCCGCTGCCCTTGGGAATATTTCTATACGAACCTTCTGCGCATCCCGAAAGCGCCGGAGCGGCATCAGATGTACGGCATCGCCGTACACGCAGCGCTCAAGGACTTCTTTGACGTGCAGAAGGACCGGCCGGCGGACAAGCGGTTCCTTCTCGCGAAGTTCGATCTCTATCTGGCCCGCCAGCCGCTTCGCGCGGAAGATTTTACCGAAGCAAAAACAAAAGGCGAACGGGCGCTCGCCGGCTGGTATGATGCGTGGCACAACACGTGGCGATTCCCGGCACTCTCTGAATTCACCGTCCCGGCCGTTTTTCTTTCGAACGACATCCGCCTCACCGGCAAATTGGATAAAGTGGAGTTCCTGAACGATGCCGGTGCCGTGAACATCGTCGACTACAAGACCGGGAAGCCGAAAACGCGCGGCCACATTGAAGGCGCGACGAAAGATTCCGACGGCGACATGAAACGTCAGTTGGTGTTCTATAAACTTCTTCTGGACCGCCATGAGAACGGCAAGTACACGATGCGCTCGGGAGATATCGATTTCATAGAACCCGACGAGAAGGGCAGGTATCACAAGGAGAATTTTCCGATTGAACCCGGAGAAGTGCGAGAGCTGGAGAACGATATCCGCCGCGTCGCGGACGAGATCTTGAACGTGAAGTTTTGGGACCGCCGATGCGGGCGGCCGGAGTGCGAGTTCTGCGAGCTCCGGGAGATGACGAACTGAGCTCTACGAGAAAGAACGGCCGGCAAGCCTTGATATAGAAGGGTTTTTTGCCATTCTTTCATATTGACAATTAGCATTATTTGATATATAATGTAGGAGTTCCTTGCCAAACAACTATCCCCTGCCCGCACACGTGCGGGACAGGGAAACATCATTGAGAGAGGGACTGAATTTTT
>JBEEJO010000026.1:0-10417 GCA_041169145.1 Candidatus Parcubacteria bacterium
TTATTGAGGGCTATTGTAGCTTGCATTGCGGCGTGACTCAATAGACGCGGTGCACAAACAGTGCATGAGGTTCATTGCGCCACGCAATAAAAATCGCTATGCTTACCGCAAATGCGTGACAAAATCGTTGAAAAACTCATCAGAAAGGAAGCTGCGCGGCAGAAACAAACGATAGACCTCATCCCGTCCGAGAATTTTGTGTCGGACGACGTGATGGAGGCCCTCGGGTCGGTCTTTACGAATAAGTACGCGGAGGGATACCCGCATGCCCGCTACTACGGCGGGAATGAGGTGGTTGACGAAGTGGAAGAGCTCGCAAAATCAAGGGCTCTCCGGCTGTTTCGTTTAGCGACAAACAATTGGCACGTGAACGTCCAGCCCTATTCCGGAAGCCCGGCGAATCTCGCCGCGATCCTTGCGCTCGTACCGCCTGGCGAAACCATCATGGGACTTCAGCTCTCTATGGGCGGCCACCTCACGCACGGCCACAAAGTTTCGGCCACCGGCAGGCTGTGGCGCTCGGTGCAATATGACGTAGACCCGAAAACAGAACGGTTGAACTATGACGCCATTCTACGGCTCGCGAAGAAAGAAAAACCGAAGCTCATTATCGCCGGCTATACCGCCTATCCCCGCTATATAGATTGGAAAGCGTTCCGGAAAATCGCGGACGCCGTTGGCGCGTATTTCATGGTGGACATGTCGCACATCGCAGGCCTCATCGCCGGCAAAGTGTATCCGTCGCCATTTCCATATGCGGATATCGTAACGACCACGACGCACAAGACGCTTCGCGGGCCGCGCTCGGCGATGATATTCGCGAATAAAGAATCAACATTGGCGAAGAAAAATGGCGTGGATATCGCGCGCGCAGTTGACCGCGCCGTCTTCCCCGGTTTGCAGGGCGGTCCGCATGTGAACCAAGTGGCGGCCATCGCCGTTGCGATGAAAGAAGCTGATTCTCCCGCGTACCGAAAGTACGCCCAGCAGATCGTGAAGAATGCGAAGTCGCTCGCCTACGAACTGGAGCGGCTCGGCTTCCGCATCATCTCCGGCGGCACGGATTCACATCTTCTTCTTGTGGACGTGATGGCGAAGGGTATTTCGGGGAAGGAAGCGAGCACGCGCCTGGAAAAAGCCGGCATCATCTGTAACATGAACACCATCCCGCACGACCCTCGCCCGCCGATGGACCCCTCGGGCATCCGCCTCGGTACGCCCGCCGTTACGACCCGCGGAATGAAGGAAAAAGATATGCAGAAGATCGCGAAAAAGATCGTGAAGGTGCTGCTACAATAAACCCCATGGCGAACGCCGAGACTAGAAACTGCCAGAATTGTAAAAATCAGTTCATCATCGAGCCCGACGACTTCGGGTTCTATGAAAAGATTGGTGTCCCGGCGCCGACCTTCTGCCCGCCCTGTCGCCTTGTGCGGCGATTACTGTTTCGGAACGAACGCGCACTCTACAAACGGAAGTGCGGACTGTGCGGACAGGATAAAATCATGGTCTTTGCGCCGGACAATCCCCACGCCGCATATTGCAAAGAATGTTGGTGGAGTGACAGTTGGGACGCAAAGACCTACGGCCGTGAGTACGATTTCTCCCGCCCATTCTTTGAACAGTTCCGCGATCTCTATCGCGTCGTCCCCCGCGTCGGCATCATCCAGCAAGGCCAAAATCCGGGAAGCGACTATGCGAACCGTGTGACCGACGCCCGGAACTGCTATCTCCTCTACGGCTCAACTCGCCCGGAATTCTGCCGGTACGGCGTCTTTGTGAACGATTCCAAAGAATGCCTTGATTGTTACAACGTGGCCAAGTCAGAGCAGTGCTACGAATGCCTGGACTGTGTCCAATGCTACAACCTCCTCTTTTCGCAGGAATGCACGGAGTGTAGCAACTCGCAATATCTATTGAACTGCCGCAATTGCGAGAACTGCTTCGGATGCGTGAACTTGCGCAACAAATCCTACTGCATCTTCAATCAGCAATATACCAAGGAGGAATATTTGAAAAAGATCGCCGATATGAACTTGGGCGATACCGCGTCGCGCGCACGGGCAGCGGCACAGTTCGCGGAACTCGCTAAGAAATTCATCGCACCGAACATCGTTTCGCACCACGGCGCAAACGTAAGCGGGAACTGGATAAGCGCCGCGAAAAATACTCGTGCGTCGTTCTCTTGCCGTAATACGGAGAATGTCAGCCACTGCTTTTCTGTTTTTGATGGGAAAGACGGCATGGACCACTGCTTCTGGGGGAACGGCACGGAGCTGATGTATGAATGCAATAGCGTCGGCAACCAGTGCGGACGTATCGCGTTCGCGAGCGAGTCGTGGGATAACCTGTTTGACGCGCAATATTCCTCAAACTGCCACAGTTCGCAGTACCTCTTCGGTTGCATTGGCGTTCGCAAGTCACAATATTGCATCTTGAACAAGCAATACACAAAGGATGAGTACGAGGCGCTCATCCCGCGCATCAAAGAACATATGAACCAGATGCCGTATCGCGACAAGCGCGGCCTGGAATACCGATATGGAGAATTTTTTCCCACAGAACTGGGACCCTTCGCTTACAACGAAAGCATCGCCCAGGATTATTTTCCGCTGACGAAAGAAGAAGCGCTTGCGCAGGGGTTCTCATGGAAAGATGCGGAAGCTCGTTCGTACAACATCACGCTTGCCGCCGAATACATCCCATCGGCGATTGCCGGTGCGCAGGATTCCGTGACCACCGAGACTATTGGTTGCGCCCACGCGGGAACTTGCGGCCAGCAATGCACCGTCGCGTTCAAAATACTGACTGATGACCTTGCGTTCTATCGCCGCGCGAACGTCCCTCTGCCCCGGCTCTGCCCGAACTGCCGACATTATGAACGAATGAAGCTTCGCAATCCCCTTCTCCTGTGGTCGCGCGCTTGCCAGTGCGCCGGAGCGGCGTCAGAAAACAGCGTGTATACGAACGCCACGACCCACGCTCACGGCGCGGAACACTGCCCGAACAAGTTTGAAACCTCGTACGCGCCCGACAAACCTAAAGTGGTGTACTGCGAAAGTTGCTACAACAGCGAGGTTGTTTGACTGTGCACCTTTCCAAATATCTCCGCCCGCTTGAGCTCGGCGAATCGCTGGAGGCACAAAATTCGTAAGAATAGCCGCGCTCTCGCGTAGTATATAATGAGTATATGAAACACACTCCCCAAACCATCGGTGCTCTACAGGCCATCGGCCTCGTGCTCTATATCATGCTCTTTGCGACGGGCGTGCAGACCGTCTCGTCGTATTTTCCGGATAAGGAGCTCGGCCCCCAGCTCGGCATAACGTTATTCCTTTTACTCTTCGTCACGTCCGCCTTGATTTGCAGCTCTATCGCGCTCGGATATCCCATCAAGCTCTTCTTTGTTGAGAGCAAGCGAAGCGAGGCGATGCACGTTGTCGGTTGGACCATTGGCTGGCTTCTGGCCTTCGGCCTGCTCTTCATCGTCTACCTCTTCATCTACGGCCCTCTTCTCCAGTAACGCCGCGCTAGTCGTCTTCCGTCTCGTTCTCGCTCTCCTTATCATTGTCCCCTCCGCCGCCTCCTGCCGGAGTGTTTGCCGCGGCGCTCTGTTGCGCCTGCTGCAACGCACCGGACGAAACGCTCTGGTTCAAGTCGCCGATATAGTACTGTGCAAGCATGCTCTCCGCGCGAGGCGAGTGGCCGCGACCCTTGCCTCCTTTCGTGTCGAACGCCTGCGTTGCATCAGTGCCGCAACTTTTTATGATGATCGAGCCCCCGGGGTGCGACGGAATGAATTTGGTCACGTCGTAGATCTTGCCGGAGATGAGAAGCCAGCAATCCTGCGCGGTATTGTGCTTCGCTATTTCAGCCATAGTGAGCGCGGTCGTTGCGCCGCTCGGAGAAGGCGCATTCGGCGCACTGGGAGCATCGGGGGTGCCACCGGTATTCTGGACCTGTTTCTGCCCCTGCTCACGAGGTGCCATAAATGACGAAATCGACCCCATCGACCGGACGATTCCGAACGTGAATATGCCTATTATAAGAACAGCTCCTGCGATAACGGCGTATCGCGACGCACGAGATGGTGATTGTTCCATATAGATATATTACACCGCAGGCGCAAAATTCTTCCACACGGTTTACTAACATCTGAAAACCATACATAATGGTGCTCGTGACCATAGACGGCAAAACTATTGCGGCAAAACTCATCGCCGAACTTAAACCGAACATAGCGGCGCTTAAAGAGCCGCGCTTCTTCGGCGCGGTCTTGGTCGGCGAGAACGCCGCTTCGCGGAATTTTCTGAAACAAAAAGCGAAGGTCGCCGAAGAACTCGGCATTGACTTCCGCCTGTATGAATTGCCGGACACCATCACGACCGACAACCTTCGTGACGAAGTGGGCCGGCTTGCCCGACCGAAGAACTGCGGCGGATTTATCGTCCAGCTTCCGCTTCCGGAACATTTGGACAACAAGCACTATGTCCTGAACGCCATTCCGAAAGAGAAGGATGTGGACCTTCTTTCCGAGGCCGCGCTCGGCGCGTTCTATACCGGCCGGCACATCATTTCGCCCCCATCCGTCGCTGCCGTTGATCAGATCTTCCACGAAGCAAGGATCACGAATCTCAGAGACCTTACGGTTGCCGTCATCGGTGCAGGCGTCCTTATCGGCAGGCCGGTCGGATTCTGGATGCAGAATCGCGTCGGCGAGCTGATGGTCTTTGACTCGTCCGTGAAGAACCTGCGGGAAAAGTTGAGGGATGCGGATGTGGTCGTGAGCGGAGCAGGCGCCGCAGGACTTTTCGGCACGCAACATCTGAAAGACGGCGCGCTCGTCATCGATTTCGGGTTCAACCGAACCGCAGAAGGAAGGGCGATCGGCGACTTCGACCCAACGGGCGCCGAAGAACGGAATATCTCGTACACGCCAACGCCTGGCGGCACAGGCCCCATTCTTGTCGCAAAGTTATACGAAAATTTCTGGAAGCTGAATGTTATGTGACAAAATAACAATCGCCCCGGCAAACCGGGGCGATTGTTATTTCGATGCCCACCTCACATTTACGGCATCGTTACGAACGAACCGGACGACGTCGCTTTATTCGCCGCCGCATCCACCGACTCCACAATGAAGTTGTAGGTCGTGGTAGCCGCAAGGCTCGGGAGATTCAGCGAGTGTGTCGTCACCGGTGCGCTATCGGAAACCACAAGCGTACTGGTTGCGTTGGGATCGACCGGCGAGAAAGTTCCGTAGAAGACCTTGCTCGTTGCGGCCTCGTTCGTTGTCCATGAGATGTTCGCGCTCGTTGAGCTGGGAGTGATGACCACGGACGATATGAACGGCGCGGTCGTATCCGGCGCGACAAGCGTCGTGAACGCTTGATCCGTTGACGTTGCAAGATTGCCCGACGCGTCCTTTGAGCTCACGCGATAATGGTAAAGCGTGTTCGGTGAGAGCCCATTGAGCTGCGCCGCATGGCTCGCAACCAGCGTTGAGTTCAACGTCGTGAGCGAACCGTATGTCGTCGATGTACCGTAGGCGACCTGCGAGTCGGAAAATTCATTCGTCGTCCACGATACCGCTGCGCTATTGTACGATGGAGTCGCTACAATGTTCGCGATGACGGGTGCCGCGGTATCCGGAGTTGATGTCGGCGTGGATGATGCGTTCGGATTATTGATGATGCCCGGAGGAAGATTCTTGCAGAGCGGCACAAGCGGCTTGGCGCCGTCATGTTTCCGCAACCAGCCCGGGGCGATAGTGTGTCCCGGCTGAATTTTCGCACAGATCTTGCGAATGCTCTTCAATGCGTCCTTCGCGTCCTTATTCATCGCCTTATCCAACTGCGCCGCGATCCTACCACTATCGTCATCTTCGAACGACAGTTGGTCTTTTTGAAGTAACTCGTTCAGTTTCTTCAGTGTTCGCGGACCGACGAATCCCACCTGTTCCAAGCCGTATTTCTTTTGGAAACGGGCGACGGCGCGAGCCGTAGCTTTGCCAAAGAAACCGGTTATGAGCCCCTCGGGATACAATTCGGCATCCGCGGCGAGGAGCGCCTGCAGTATCTGCACCTGATCGCCCTGCGAACCTTCGCGAAGTGAAGTAACCAGCTGTACCGCAATGTCCTGCTTCTGCTTCTGAATGTTCGCCAACTGGTCGTTCAGCGTCTTGATCTGCGCCAAGAGCGTCTGAATCTGCGATTGCAATGCGCTTGAGCTTGTTGATGTCGTTTGTGCAAGCGCGCCGATGGGAGCTCCCTGCAAAACGAGCGATGCGAGCATCGCAACGATAACAGTTTTCTTCATGTGACGTGTAGTGAGTAATGGTTATTGGTTTATCAACGCAAAAAGACCTTTACTCCATATATAACGGATAGAGCACGGGGTTCTGACAATACCGGCACATAGGCCGGAACGCCCGCTCGTCGGCAGGTACACGAACAATTGATCCTGTGGGCGCGCTAGGACTCGAACCTAGAACCGCCAAGGTATAAGCTTGGTGCTCTAACCATTGAGCTACGCGCCCATTTTTATCTTCTTTTCGGCAACCATTCTCGCAATATATCCTCTTCTTTTCAAGGGCGCAGTTCCTGTTCTGAGAAGCTCCCGCAGGTGTTTTGAGCTCGGTATCGCCTTGGGCGATTCAAAACACCGAGGGCGCAGGCGGACGGACGCCGCAGGAGCGGACGAACCGCCGATTCTCAGAACAGGAACCGCGCCCTACTTCCCTTGCTCCACTATCGCATCGAAACGGTCCATGGCTTGGCTCGCTTCGCGATTGAAATTGTTGACCGCGGTCACTTCGGCGTTCACCTGCGCGATAATGTTCTTGATCTGGTTCGGCTGTATCGCCTGACCGCTGAAACGAAGATTCAAGCTAGTGAAAAGCTGGCTCAGATAATCGCTGTAGCTCAAGAGCCGGCCGATGAGCGCCAGGCGATTCGAGATGGATTCCAGCGCCGCTTGTCGTGCGAGCGGCGAATCGATCTTCGCAAGCGCGCCGGTCATCCGCTCAAGTTGCTTGGACAGCTCGAGTGCTTTCGCTTTCACGTCCTGCGTGCGCTTGAGCAGTTCAACGGTAGTGGTAAGCGCCTCCGCATAGTTCTGTTCGCTCTCCAGTTTATTCACCCGCTCCAGATCCGCCTGCAAGCCATTGGAAAGATTCACGATGTCCTGGGCCATAACGGCCCCCTGCGCCCGGGCGTCCTTAAAATCGTCGGTTGCGCCGTTTGAGGACGATAAACCAAGCCGGCTCCCGGCGATATACCCGCCGGCAACAATGACCACAAGGGCGAGAAAGATTTTGATTTTTCTGGTCATAAGCCGTTCGTATCCGAATAACCGTACCGCAACCGCCTTGATAAATCAAGCACGAAACGCGCTTCACAAAAACCCGCTAGACCGCTACAATCAATGCGAAAAGCCGCCGCTCCGGCAGGACTACGCGGGTATCGTATAGTGGTAATACCTTAGCTTTCCAAGCTAAAGCCAGGGGTTCGATTCCCCTTACCCGCTCCAAGAATCCATGCAAACAGAGATCGAGGCAAAATTCCTGGATATCGATCCGGAGAAGATCCATACCGTGCTCGCAGGCATCGGCGCGAAGCTCGTCCATCCCGAGCGGCCTATGAAGCGCAAGGTTTTCGATTATGCCGATCGGCGACTTGAAAAGACCGGCGGTTGGGTTCGCGTACGCGACGAAGGCGACGGAAAAATAACATTAAGCTTCAAACGTGTCGTTGACTGGGAATCGGTGCACGGCACGAAAGAAATCTCAACGGAGGTTCAGGATTTTACCGCCGCCTGCGACATTCTTACGGCGATCGGCCTCGACACCAAGGCGTATCAAGAAACGAAACGGGAAAAGTGGATCTTGAATAACGTCGAAATAACGATTGACACGTGGCCATGGATCCCGCCATTCATTGAGATCGAGGGACCGACCGAGGATTCCGTCAAGTTGATCGCCCGAAAACTCGGATTTCCCTGGGAAAACGCGGTGTTCGGCAGCGTTGAGACTGAATATAAAAAACATTACGCGGTGACGGACGAAGAAATAGACGGCTGGGAGACAATAACGTTCGTCCCCGTGCCGGATTGGCTGGAGATAAAAAGGAAATAAAGATCCGGGCCAGGGAGTCAACTCCAACCCGCTTTTTTAATCGTCCTATATCTTCACCCGAAAGAAATTCTTCTTGCCAATCTTCACCACATCCCCCGCTTTCAGTGACACCATCGCTCGCGGATCGGTGAGCGCTTTGTCGTTCACTTTCACACCACCTTGTTCAACCAATCGCCACGCCTCGCTCTTGCTTTTTGCGATGCCCGCAATAAGAGGAATGTCCGCCGCCGTACTGTGACCGCCAGGCAATCGTAGTTCGGGAATATCATCCGACACCTCTTTTCGGGAAAACACTTTTTTGAATCGCTCTTCGGCTTGCACTGCGGCTTTTTTGCCATGGTACAGTCCGACGATCTCGCGCGCCAAACGCAGTTTTGCGTCCCGAGGATTACCGGAACGGATGAGTTGTTCGGACTCAAGCGGCGGAATGTCCGTACAAAGCTCAAAATACGAATGCATAAGCCGGTCCGGCATGGACATGAGTTTGCCGAACATATCGTTCGGCGCATCCGTGAGCGCAACGTAATTACCAATGCTTTTGGACATTTTTTGGATGCCGTCGGTTCCGACAAGAAGCGATATGGTAAGCACCTGCTGCTCCGGCAAGCCGAAATACCGCTGGACGCGGCGGCCCATAAGCATATTAAGAAGTTGGTCCTGCCCGCCGATCTCAATATCGGCCTTCACCGCAACCGAGTCGTAGCCTTGGAGCAATGGGTAGAGCGTTTCGAGGATCGTTACATCCCCTCCCGAAGCAAGACGCTGTCTGAAATCTTCGCGCTTCATTACCTGCTGGATACTCGCGGACGCCGTAAGACGCAAAAGGGTCTTCAAACCGCCCTTCTTGTACCACTCGCTATTGTGATGCACTTCGGCCTTCCGTATATCAATAATCTTTCTCGCCTGTGCGAGGTACGTTTTTTGATTCCTCTTCACTTCGGATTCCGTAAGCGCGTGTCTCGTTTTTGATTTGCCGGACGGATCCCCGATCTGCCCGGTGAAATCGCCAATGATGAGCACGATGGTGTGCCCGAGATCTTGGAACTGCTTCAGCTTTCGCAAAACAGCCGCGCTTCCAAGATGAAGGTCCGGCGCGGTCGGATCAATGCCAAGCTTGACGCGCAATTTCTTGCCGCTCGTAAGGAGTTTTTCCATCGAGCTGCGATCTATGATCTGCGACGTCCCGCGAACGAGAACGTCGCGGATATCTTCCCGAGACGCCTTCTTCATGCGCCTATTCTATCACGAAACTGCTCCAGTTTTCACGTTTGGCGAACCGGCGCTCGTGATGAACAAATTCCGCTCTTTCGGCCTCACCGTGGAGATCTCCTTGTTTTGAGAACCATAAATGGAGGTGAGATGAAAATCAACGAGCGAATAGAAAAACCGCCGGGTGCCCCCGAGTTGCGAGGTAGGGCGGCGGTTTTTCGTTATGAGCGAGTGGGATTTTCCGAGCCGAAGTGGGTTCTCAAAACAAGGAGGTCGGAGCTATTTTTTCATTTTGATGACCTGGTCAATGAGCCCGTACTTCTCCGCCTCCGCCGGCGTCATATAGAAGTCGCGGTCGGTATCTCGTTCTATCTTGGCCTTCGGCTGGCCCGTGTGCTTCGCAAGCAGGTCGTTAATCTTTTCTTTCATCTTCAAGATCTGCTTTGCGGTTATCTCTATCTCACTCGCCTGGCCTTCCGCGCCGCCCATCACTTGGTGAAGCAGGATCTCCGCATTCGGAAGCGCGATCCGTTTCCCCTTCTTTCCTGCCGCAAGGAGCACCGCGCCCATGGACGCCGCCATGCCAACGCAGATCGTGGATACATCGGCCTTCACGAATTGCATCGTATCGTAGATGGCGAGGCCGGCGGACACCACGCCGCCCGGCGTATTGAGATACATTTTGATCTCCTTCTTCGGATCCTCGTGGTCCAAAAAGAGCAATTGAGCGATGACCGCGTTCGCCATTGCATCATTAATGGGACCGCCCAAGAAAATGATGCGGTCCTTCAATAGACGCGAGTAGATATCGTAGGCGCGCTCGCCGCCAGGAACTTTTTCTATGACGGTCGGTATGAGAGTGGTCATGTAATCATCCATGCGCACTAGTATCTCCTAAAGGAACGGAACGAGCAAGAGCGCGACGATGTTGATGACTTTTATAAGGGGATTGATAGCCGGTCCGGCAGTATCTTTATAAGGATCACCGACCGTGTCTCCCGTCACTGCGGCTTTGTGAGCGTCCGAGCCTTTGCCGCCAAAGTTCCCCGCCTCAATATATTTCTTCGCATTGTC
>JBEEJO010000027.1:0-9960 GCA_041169145.1 Candidatus Parcubacteria bacterium
CACTTCGGCGTTCTCGCGTTCCTCATCACCGTGGCGCTCGCGGGGCGCATCGCATGGATCGGCTTGGCTGAAGGATCATTCTATCGGGTGCGTGCGGAAGTGAACCAGTTCCAGTTCGAGCGCGTTGCGGCTCCCCGCGGCGTTATCACGGATCGATTTGGCACCGTCATCGCGGACAATAAGCCGTCGTTCTCGGCCGTGTTGGACCTGAGAACGTTCCTCTTGAACTCCCGCGACGAACAGGAACGGGTTTTGAACGTAGTCCGGAGCATCCTTGGCATTCAGCCGGAAGAAGTATGGGCGCTCATCGCCGAACGCTCAGCTTCGCATTCGGGTGATCCCATATCGTTACGGAACGACCTGGACCATCGAGAACTCGTCGCGCTGGAAGCCGAAGACATGCTCTCGCTGCGCGTGGTCAGTGGATATAAACGCGACTACGTCTACGGCGAAGTAGCTTCATCCGTGATCGGATATTTAGGATTTCCTACACAGCAAGACCTTGAATCCGACGCGATGCTGGGCGGACAGGATATGGTCGGCAAGGCCGGCGTAGAGGCGGAATATGACACAACGCTTCGTGGAACGCCGGGCGTGACCGCTAAACTCCGCGATGCGTTGGGTCGGACGCTTGGCGATGGGGGAACGACAGAGCCGAAGATCGGAATGTCATTACAGTTAACGATAGACCTTGAATTTCAGCGGTATTTCTATCGTCGGTTCACGCAGGCGCTTACTGAGCTTGGAAGGACGTCCGGTGCGGGTATCGCGATCGATCCGCGGAACGGAGAGGTGCTTGCCTTGCTCAATTTCCCCGCGTACGACGCGAACCTCTTCAATGCCGTCGGCAAGAATAACGAGAAGCGCACATTGCTCACATCGCCGCAAAGGCCGCTGTTCCAGCGAGCGACGGCAGGGCTCTACAGTCCGGGCTCAACCATCAAACCGCTTCACGGCATCGCGGCGCTCGCCGAACGCGTCGTCGCGCCCGGTCGCACGGTCTATTCGCCCGGTTGGTTGGATGTGCCGAATCCATTCGATCCCGAGAATCCGACGCGTTTTCTGGATTGGCGCTTTCAAGGCGAAGTGGATCTCGCTTCGGCGATCGCGCAATCGTCAAACGTGTATTTTTATCTGATCGGCGGCGGTTCGCCGTCCCCGGACCCGCAAGGAATCGTTGACGACCGCAACAAGGGCATCAACGGCCTTGGCTTGAATGCATTACGGGATTGGTGGAAAAAATTCCGACTTGATCGGCAGACCGGCATAGATCTTCCGGGAGAGGCGCGCGGATTTTTACCGTCCGCGGAATGGAAAAAGGAACGCACCGGCCGTCCATGGCTGCTTGGTGATACCTACAATGTATCTATCGGCCAAGGCGACTTGACCGTCACACCTATCGCATTGCTGAACTACATTGCAGCCATTGCCGAAAATGGCGTGATGTATGAGCCACACGTGAATCGCGGACTCGTGCCAAGCGTCATTGACGACCTGAGTCCGTATGCGATGGAGATCCGCGAAGCGCAAAAGGGCATGCGCATGACCGTGACCTCGCCGGTCGGCACGGCGTATCTTTTGCACGACTTGCCGGTTCCCGTCGCGGCAAAGACAGGGAGCGCGCAGGTGCGGAACAACCAAGAAGAGAACGCTTTCTTCGTCGGGTATGCGCCCGCGGACGATCCGCAGATCGCCATCCTGATCCTCGTCGAGAACGCAAAAGAGGGGAGTTTGAACGCCGTACCTATCGCGCGGGACGTTTTAAATTGGTATGATGAACATCGGATAGTAAAATAAAGAACCAATAACCATGTCCGAACTCCGACAAGATCTTGTCTCCGGCGATTGGGTCATTATGGTTCCCGAACGCGCAAAGCGTCCGGATGAATTTTTGTCAAAACGAGAAAAGCGCAAACCGACGCCGAAAGCGAAGTGTCCGTTCGAAGATCTGAGAAGAACGGGCAACTGGCCGCCGCTGTTTCTCGTACCGAACGACGAAAAACGCTGGCGCGTTGCGGTCATTCCGAACAAGTTCCCGGCGCTTCGCCACGGCAAACACTGTATGGCGCCGATGAAAACGGGTCCATACACGCACGCGGAAGGTATCGGCTGGCATCATTTGGTCGTCGGTCGCGACCACTATCGGAATCTTGCGGATATGTCTCCGACGCGAAGCGTGGAACTGTTCCAGGCGATGCAAAAGCTGTTCCGCATCGCGGATCGAGATCGGTGTATGGCATACGTATCGCTCTTTTTTAACTGGGGCGCGACCGCTGGCGCATCGCTCTATCATCCGCATTATCAGGCGCTCACGCTTCCTATTATCCCGCCCGATGTGACGGAGTCGCTTGCGGGCTCGGAACGATATTGGAAGCGCAGGAAACGATGCGTGCATTGCGACATCCTGTCTTACGAGAAAAAGATTCGTACGCGCATTATTGCGGAGAATGCCGCTGCGATTGCGCTCACGCCCTATGTGCCGAAAAGCCGGCTGGAAGTAAGCATCTATCCCAAAAATCACTTTCCGTTCTTTGAACGCACGCCGAAGCGCGATCTTGCGGCGGTCGTCGCCATTCTGCGCTCCGTCATGCGAAGCATGCGGAAACGCCTGAACGATCCCGACCTCAACTTTTTCGTCCACACCGCGCCCATTCGCGACCAAAATACGTACCACCACTACCATTGGCATATCGACGTTATTCCGAAGTTCTTTCCGCCGCCGGGGGGATTCGAGCTTTCAACGGGCACCGACATCAACGCCTACGACCCCGACTGGTTCGCGGGACTGTTGCGCGGGAAGAAATAGCGCACGGGTCTTGCTCTGATGCATAAGCATATTCATGCCATCATTCACCACCCCGCGCGCGTTTCGGGAGCCGTGTCTCTCGTAAGCTCGCTGTTCGTCATTACCGGATGGATGTGGGCGTATGCGGTACTCGCTCCGCTTGGCCAATCGATCATCGTATCGTGGAGTGCGGATACCGGAATCGTGCGGACCGTACCTGCGGATGAGTTTCCGTCATTCCTCGCGGGCATCGGAGGCACGGCGCTTTTGATGGTCGTTGTGAACGCGATATTGGCCATTGAACTGGAGCGTCGGGATCGTTCATGGGGCAAGCTAGTCGCATTCGCAACGGCATTATTCGCGGCCTTGATTTTTACGGCGTTTACGGCTATCATCTCAGTCAATCAGTAATATGAAATTCGCCGTTATAGAGACGGGCGGGAAGCAGTATCGGGTTTCCGCCGGACAAACAATACAGGTAGAGAAACTGACCGCCGAAGCCGGCGGGGGTGTTTCGTTCAAGAACGTCCTCTTGATCGCCGATGGCGACAAGACCGACATCGGCACGCCGTACGTGAAGGGCGCTATCGTTGAGGCAAAAGTGCTTCGTGACGCGCGAGCCCGAAAAGTCATCGTGTTCAAGTACCACTCAAAGACGCGGTACCGAAAGAAGAAGGGCCACCGCCAACACTTCACGGAAGTTGAAATTACGAAAGTATGAGGAAATAGTCCCGCACGAACGGGGCTATTTTTTTCCGTGCCGCAGGATCGCGAGACCGATGATATTCTGCAAGAGTTCGGCAAAGCTCCAGCCGAGCGCCTTCGCTTCTTTCGGACAGAGCGATGCTTCGGTCATGCCTGGAGCGGTATTGATCTCCAGGAAGTATGCCGTGCCGTCTCGGGCGAGGATAAAATCGGAGCGCGTGAGGCCGTCCGCCTGGTAGAGCGCGTGCGCTTGGAGCGCCGCCGCTTCAATATGCGCGATGATCTTCGGCGGCAACGGAGCGGGGCAAAGTTCTTTCGTCTTGGGAGAGTGGTACTTTGCGGCATAATCAAAGAAGGTGCCTCGAGGCGTTCGGATGAGAACGGGCGGAAGCGCGAGAAGTTCCGTTTGCGTGGTATTGCCGAGCACGCCGCAGGTGACTTCCGCGCCGTCGACGAATTGCTGGACAAGGACGGCGCGGTCGCGCGCGAATGCGGCTTTGAGCGCTTGTGCGAGGTGCGCCCGCGAGCGGACGACGGAAACGCCGATGGACGATCCCAAGGCGTTGGGCTTTACGACGCAGGGATAATCGAACGCCTGCACGATGCGCGCATGAACGACGTCTGCGCCCGTCATCCCATGCAGGATGAAATAAGGCGGCACACGAAGGCCGGACCACGACGCAAGCTCATAGGAAAGATATTTGTGCATGCCGAGCGCGCTCGTAATAACATTCGAGCCCGTGTAGGGAACACCGAGCGACTCCAGCATTGCCTGAATGCGGCCGTCCTCGCCCCATTCGCCGTGTAGCGCGGAAACGACGGCGACATCGGCGCCTCGCACGGCTTCCCGGATGACGGGAAATAGACGGGACGGATCTTTCGGCAGAAGCACGCGCCGCGCGGTAGAAATGCCGCGCAAGGCGCGGACGATCTGCGACGCGGAACGGAGCGAAACCGCATACTCGGACGACGGTCCGCCGCAGAGAACGATGATATGGAGTTTCTTCCGTATCGTCATCGGATCTCAAATATACTGGCGCCTTCGGGGACCTGACCGATCGCATCGGGGAAAATATAGTGGACGTTCTTTTGGATCTGTTCGTCCGGCGTGAACGTATCGGTCATGAACATGACTGTCTGGGACGGCGTCGGAATGCCGCGCACATCAACGCCGCCGGCATACATCACCACGTATTTTGGAACGTCCATTGGAAGTGCGCGGATGGTCCGGCCGATATCAACATAGTTCGCCGCGAACGCACCGGGCGTATCCGGATGATTTGCCCAGAGAACGAAATACGTATACGCCGCTTGCGCGGTCAGAACGACGACAGCGGTCGCAATAAGCGCTTGCATGAACGACGCATAATACATATCCGGAATACGGGGACGGGCGAATGCCGATATGTTTTCGTACGCCCATTGCGCGCCAAGCGCAGCGGTAAGCATCACGGGCGGAATAAGAAGGATGGAACGGAGCGCGTGAGGAAGGCCTTCGTTGGAAATGACGACCGGAAGCATCATTAAGAGGAACGTGAGGACAAGAAATACCCTTGAGAACTCACGCCAGAATCCTTTCAGAACGATGGCAGTTCCAATAAGGAAGAAGACAGCAACCGGGAAGAAGAGTTCTGGCGCTCCGACGAGGTTATGTCGTGGGTTGAAATCGCCGGCGACAAAAAACATACCGAGCGTTTTTATGACATTCAGACCAAGTGCATAAAGCGGCGATGGGGAAGAAAAAATAGAAACTTGCGATGTCCGACCGAGAAAATCGGCGGGGTGAACAAGGTAATACAGGCCGATAGGAAGCCCGGCCAGGAATGCGCCGAGTACGAACGCCCCGGCGATCTTCCAGAAATTCGGGGTTGTACGAAAGAAGGGGATCGCCGCGAGTAAGAGCAATGGTGCGACACGATAGGCAATATAGGTATGGAAACCCAGCCCGAACACGACGCCTCCGAGAAAAGATATCGTCCAGGCGCTGAATGTCCAGTTCCAACGAGCGGCAGTATTTTGTGCTGTGCTGGCCGTAGGAATTGAAGTGGTTGTTGCTTTTCGGATTGCCATGAGAAGCAACGCCATTCCCCAGACCAAACAGAACGGCGCCATGATGGCGCGGAATCCGATGCGGGAGAACAAGATATGCCAAAAGGATGTCGCCAAAAAGAGCGATGCGAGAAACCCGATGCGCCGCGAGAAAAGCTCGCGGCCGAGGAAATAGATACCGAGCACGGTAAGCGAACCGAAGAACGCCGAAGTCACGCGGAGCATCCAAGGTTCGGTGAGGCCGCCGGATACGGACATGAAGAACTTCAAGACGATAGCCTGAATATTGATGAACAGCCCTTCGCGGCCGTTGTTCTCGGGATAGTAGAGCTTGAAGCCTCCGATCGGCTGGCTCGTAGATAGGGCCTCCAGAGCATTATTGCCGTTCATCGCTTCGTCGGGATAAAGCCCCGGCGGCAATTCCGTTATTCGGTATGTACGCAAGAAAACTGCTAGAATGAAAACAACGGAAACAAGGAGACCGACCTTCCAGCGAGCCATAGTATCACCATTATACGTTTAT
Source organism: Candidatus Parcubacteria bacterium (assembly GCA_041169145.1). Lineage (GTDB taxonomy): Bacteria > Patescibacteriota > Minisyncoccia > UBA6257 > 2-01-FULL-56-20 > DATJQA01. The sequence goes on from JBEEJO010000027.1 coordinate 6,063, forward strand.
GCGGGAAGAAACGAAAACCTGTCAGAACTGCAAACAGCCGTTCGTTATCGAACCGGAAGATTTTGATTTCTACAAAAAGATCGCTGTCCCGCCGCCGACGTGGTGTCCGGAATGCCGACTGTTGCGCAGGATCCTTTGGCGTACCGATATTGGATTGTATCGGCGGCCTGACAGCAGGACCGGAGAGATGATATTCTCGGCGTATCCGGAGTCCGCTCCTATTACGGTATGGAGCCATGACTACTGGATCAGCGACGCTTGGGATCCGCTTGAATACGGAAGGGACTACGACTGGAAGAGGCCGTTCTTTGAGCAGTTCGCCGATTTGATGCGAGAAATGCCTTGGCCCAGCCTGTCGGTTTCGAATGCTAAAGGGAGTCCGTATTGCAACAACGCAACCAATCTGAAAGATTCGTACCTCGTTTTTGGTTCAACCAATTCAGAAGATTCCTACTATGGTTTCGGACTCGGAGGCTCAAAGAATATCTACGATGGAAGCAGTGTTTATGAGTCGGAGCTGAACTACCAGGGAGTATTCAACCGCAAATGCTATCGCGCATTCTATTCGAATCACTGCCGAGATTCCTCTGATATATATTTCTGCAAAGATTGCACCAACGTGACAAACTGCTTCGGTTGCATCGGCTTAAAGAACAAATCGCACTGCATCTTTAATAAGCAGGTCACCAAAGAGGAATACCGAGCTTTTATGGACATGGCGAGACTCGGGTCCTACCGGTCGGTGCAAGAATGGATCGCAAAGGCAGAGGGACATTGGCAGTTATTTCCCAATAAATATTCTTGGGGTAGCAATAATAGCGGGGTCTCGGGGGAATATCTCAATAACTGCAAGAATGTCGCTCGATCCTTCGCCGTCGATAACGGAGAAAATTTGAAGTATTGCGAATACTTGTATTCGGGAACGGCAAAGGATTGTTATGATTATTTCCGCTTCTCGAACGGCAGTGAGCTTGTGTATGAAACGATGGGTTCCGGGACGGGAGCTGCGCGCTTGAAATTCTGCATATTCTGTTTTCCCGCCAGCCACAGCATGAGCTATTGCGTGAACTGCGCTTCCTCAAGCGATCTGTTCGGTTGTTTTGGATTGAAGAACAAACACTATTGCATCTTGAATAAGCAGTATACGAAGGAGGAATATGAAAAGCTTATGCCTCGCATCATAGAGCATATGACTATGCAGCCCTATGTCGACAAGCGCGGCAGAACGTACGCCTATGGCGAATTCTTTCCCCCGGAATTCTCTCCTTTCGCCTATAACGAGACCATCGCTCAAGAATATTTCCCCCTATCCGCGGAGGCAGCGATCAATGAAGGGTATGGATGGGGAGATGTTGCCGAAAAAGGATATACGGCCACAGTGTCGCCAACGGAACTGCCGGATGATATTGCGGCCGTAAAAGATTCGGTGCTCAAGGAAGTTATTCGTTGCGAACACGACGGAAAGTGCTCGCATCCGTGCGCAACCGTGTTCCGCATCGTACCGCAAGAATTGCAATTCTATCGACGGTCCGGCATCCCTTTGCCGCGTATGTGCTTTGTCTGCAGGCATTACGAAAGAATGAAATACCGCCGCTCGTTCCGGTTGTCAAAGAGAAGATGCATGTGCGAAGGGGGACGATCCCGCGGTCAGCAATATGTAAACCAGGCCAAGCATTCTCACGGCGAGAATCTCTGCCCCAATGAATTCGAAACCTCCTATGCGCCCGAGCGCCCGGAGATCGTGTATTGTGAATCGTGCTACAACGCGGAAGTGGCGTAAATCTTCCGCGAGTATTGTATACTAAGGAAGACAAGCTGAACGGGGCTTGGCTGTTTTCGCTCCCGTTGGCTCTATGCGTTGATCTCCATCCATGGGACTGCACCCCGAACAAGACGTCATTTATTTCGGCCGTACGAACTACCGGAACCAGAACCGGCTTTTCGGCATCAAGCGGAACGATCGGCGCCAGCATACCTACGTTGTCGGAAAGACAGGCACCGGAAAATCGGCGCTCCTGTCCAATATGATCATCCAGGATATCGCGAATGGCGAGGGTGTCTGCGTTGTTGACCCGCATGGCGAACTCGTAGAGGGAGTCCTTTCCAAGATCCCGGAGGAGCGCATCCAAGACGTCATCTATTTCAATCCGGCGGATACCGACTATCACATCGGGTTCAACGTGCTCGAATTGCCCGATCCTCGGTATAAGCACCTCGTGGCCTCCGGCCTTATGGGTATTTTCACGAAGATCTGGTCCAATGTTTGGTCGGCCCGGATGGAATATATCCTGAACAACGCCGTGCTCGCGCTCTTGGATACGCCGGGTTCAACGCTCCTCGGCATTCCTCGGCTTCTCGTCGACAAGGACTATAGACAGCGCATCGTGGCGAATATCCAAGACCCGGTGGTGAAAGCGTTCTGGATCAACGAGTATGAATCGTGGCAGGAAAAATTCCGGAACGAGGCGATCGCTCCGATACAAAATAAAGTGGGGCAGTTCCTTTCTGCGGCGCTCATCCGGAACGTCGTGGGGCAATCGAAGTCCACTATAGATATCTTCGAAATGATGAACGAGGGAAAGATTTTCCTCGTGAACGTCTCCAAGGGGCGGATCGGCGAGGATAACTCCGCGCTCCTCGGCGCCATGCTTATCACGAAGATCCAGCTTGCATCCATGGAACGCGTACGGGTTCCGGAAGACGAGCGCGTGGATTTTTATCTGTACGTTGACGAGTTCCAGAACTTCGCGACCGATTCATTCGCCGGCATTCTTTCCGAAGCTCGAAAGTATCGCCTGAACCTTATCCTTGCCCACCAATATGTCGGACAGTTGGTCACCGACACGTCCACGAAAGTGCGCGACGCCATCTTCGGCAATGCCGGCACGATGATCGTATTCCGCGTCGGCGCGGCAGATGCGGAATTCCTCGAAAGTGAATTCGAACCGGAGTTCATGATCCAGGATATCGTGAACCTGCCGAACTACAATATTTACCTGAAGCTTATGGTGGACGGCATCGCATGTCGGCCATTCTCCGCGGCAACATTGCCGCCGCTCAAAGTGAAAAGCTCGGCCACGGCGATAGACGAGATCATTGATAGCTCTCGAAAGAAATATGCGCGCCCGCGCCGGGTCATCGAAGATGAGATCAATGCATGGAGCGGCATCATGACCGTAGAAACGCCCGAGGGAACGACTATCCTTACGGAATCGACGGCCGCCGAGGGTGGAAGGTTCCGGGCGACTTGTTCCAATTGTTCAAAAAGCATCATGCTTTCCTTTGAACCGATGCCGGGCAGGCCGGTCTATTGCAAGGCATGTCTCGCAAAAGTGAAATCCGGCGAGATATTGTCGGCTCCCCGGCAAGCGTCGCTCCGTTCGCGTCAGAAATATTCATCGGATCTCGCCGGTCTGGGCATTGAGTTCTCGGAGCGGAAAGAAAGCCCGATGCCTCAACGATCATCGTTCCAGTCCGCACTCTCAAAGCAGGATATGGTGGAGGTTGTCCGAAAACCGGAAGGAAGACCGATGTCACTCGCACAGCTTCAGCAATCGGACGCGGCGCCGAAGAAAAAGCATGAACAATCCGGCGGAGAGATCGACATCGCTGAACTGCAGAAAGAGATCGCCGCTTCGCTCGAACGATCGCTGGACGAACCGGAAACGTGACAGAGTTTGCATTCTTTCGCAAAATCCGCATGATGAGCGGTATCTATGCGGTTTGACGTTCTCACCATCTTTCCGAGGATATTCGACTCCTATCTCAACGAGTCGCTTTTCAAGCGCGCAATACGGAACGGTATTGTGGACATTCGCATTCATAATCTTCGCGACTTTTCATCCGATACAAAACACCACAAGGTAGACGATAAACCCTTTGGCGGAGGTCCCGGCAT